>NZ_JBJPHS010000122.1:0-17018 GCF_052939495.1 Phormidesmis sp. 146-12
CGCCCACCTATCAGGCGTTATTAGGTTTTCTAGGTTCATGACTTCACTCTACCTCTTTTACTTCTACGATAGGAGATCTTGGTAATGACAAGCAAACTTGGGGGATTTAGGGGGCGAAGGATCTCAGCAATGACCGATCGATCAACTTGTGTGTACACAGCAGACTTACAGGCTGGGGGCAGACTTACAGGCTGGGGGCGGGTAGATATGATAAACGATACTTTTCAAACATCCTCTGAGGGGCTTTCGGATCATTCTCGTTCAAAGTCCTTCACGGTTGGGGAATTGGGAGCTGAGTGGATTAATCACCATAGCGAAAGATTTCATCGAATCTACGTTGTTTTAATCAATGTTCAATAGTTAATGTCAAACGTTCAGCGTCGTACGTCTGACCGCTCGCAACTGAGCAAACTGAGAGAAATTTGGGCAGTGTAGAGTCAGAAAAAGCCTAGAAAGCGAGATGGGTGCTTTTGATGTTTTCTGATATCGTCACCGAGTTTCACGCAGGATTAACCCCGCCCGTTTTGTCTCAAGGAAAAACGGATGCCCTCCAGTTAGAATCAACGCTACAAGAACTGCCGCTCTATGACTTTCAGGTAGATTTGCGCTGTTTGGGCAGTCAAGTTGCTCAAGTGTTTCAGCAATATCCACTGTTGCCGGGTGTGATTTTGACCCGCGAAAATCAGTTTGTCAGCATGGTTTCTCGTCAGTGTCTATTGGAGTATTTGCTGCGCCCTCATGGGATAGAACTGTTTCTCCACAAGCCGTTGGGAGTTTTGCACAGCTACACCCAGACCAAAAATCTCATCCTCAGTGGAGACACCCCGATTTTACTTGGCGCACAACAAGCCCTGCGACGATCGCCCGATCTGCTCCGTGACCCGATCGTGCTACAACTCGAACCCGGAGTCTACCGCCTATTAGACACTCACGAACTCAACATCGCCTACTGGCATATTCGCGGCATCGAAACTCAAGTCAGATACGAACGGCTACAAGTTGAAATGCTGCAAAGCGACAAAATGGCCAGTCTGGGGCGACTTGTTGATGGCGTGGCTCACGAAATCTTAGATCCTGTCAGTTTTATCTGGGGAAATCTCAGCCACCTTGGAAACTACAGCCGCAATTTGTTAGCGCTAATCACCGCTTTTGAAAAGCACTTTCCTCAACAGCCGCGAGAAATTCAAACCCTCAAAGCGACGATCGAACTCGACTACATTCAAGAAGATCTACCCAAAACGTTAGACAGCATTAAAACTGGAGCAGAGCGGCTTTCAAAACTGGCAAACGGGCTACAAAACTTTTGTCATATTGATGAAGTTTATCCCAAACCTGCCAACATTCACGCCTGTTTAGATAGCGTCTTATTACTGTTGAGAAGTCGATTGACCAGTGAAATTCAAATTCATAAAAACTACGGTCATTTGCCGCCTGTCCCCTGCTTTATCGGACAACTGAGCCAGGTTTTTATGAATATTTTGAGTCGAGCGATCGACCTTCTACTCAATCAGGCAATCAGCGATCGCTTAGGCACCGAATTACAGTTACCCAGTGGTCGATTGCTCACGACTTCTACTTCTCCTCAGATTACGATCACGACAGATGTCTGCTCGATCGAAGGCAGCGGAATGCGTTGGGTCTCGATTCGCATTGGAGACAATGGCGCACAAATGACCGCCGAAACTCAGCGACAGTTAATGGATGCCATTCAAACCGAATCGACCACTCCCAAAGAAACCAGCCTCACCACCAGCTACCGCATCATCACCGCAAAACACGGCGGCAAGTTTCGAGTCTATTCCTGTATCAATCCGACCGACGAGACGAAATTAGCGATCGGCACCGAGTTTGAAATTCTCTTACCCCTCGCTTGAGAATTGAAACGTAACCAAACATGAATTCTGTTTCAAAGTCCCCCAGAATTGGGCGGTTGGGCAAAAGTGCTAAATAACGAAGCGAATAACTTTGTCGAATTGATGTCAAGTACTTCTGTAATCACTCTATTCGTCTGTTTTGACAACGATGTAAATAGACGTGAATTCGGGCAATGAGAGTTTTTCGCTTCGGTGTTTACAGCTTCTGCCCCCCAACCCCCCAACTTTGGGTGACTTTCAGACAAGATGTTTGATGCAAAGTCCCTCACTCGTGGGGGTTTAGGGGGCTGCCTGGATTGACAACCGCAGCGAAAGGTTCCGTCGAACTTACATTAAATAGAGCATTGCAAGGGAGCGATCGCCCAGCCATTCTGAGTCATCGGATGAAAACATTTGAATCTGCTGTCAATCAATGTGTTGAAACCCCTGCTTGACTGACAAAACTGATTGAGCTTAAAACGGAAGCTAGGAGGGAAGCGGAACATCGTTTATGCTGGACAGTTAAGTTGAGTTTTTGTTGGAATTGAAGAGAGTCGATCGCTTGCTCCATCAACTTGGATTAGCACTCAAGGCAGATCTGGAGGTTGATGGCATTGGAGACGGTTTTTATGCTGATTCGTTGGCAACGGCGTTCTCTGCCCAATTGCTAAAGCACTATGCCACTCGCAAGCATGTCTTCCGATCGTATGACGATGGATTGCCCAAAGATAAGTTGAATGTGGCGATCGCCTATATTAACGAACACTCAGGCAAGAAGCTATTGCTGGAGGACATGGCGGCTAATCTGCACATCAGCCAGTACCATTTCTGTCGGATGTTCAAGCGATCAACTGGCCTGAGTCCCCATTGCTACCTGATGCAACAACGGGTGGAACAGGCAAAACAACTCTTGAGGAAACCAGAACTTACAGTGACAGATATCGCGCTAGAGTGCGGATTCAATAACCAGAGCCACCTTGCCAGATACTTTCGTTGCTACACCAAGGTTTCACCAACGCAATTTCGCAAAATGTAGTGCGTCATCCTTTCTAACTCGCTTGGTAGGGCGATCGCACCTCTCGCGAATTGAACCTTTTAATTGCGATCGTCCGTTACTCACTTGCGCCTGCTTGTAGCACCTGTTCTGGAGTCAGGTCTAAGTTTGGAAGGGTGGAAGAAATGAGACGATCGTTCCCCTTAAAAACCGCTTCCTCATACAATCCTGCAACCAGCGTCAAAACTGTAATCTGTGCCTGCTGCGGATCGACAATCCAATATTCGGCAATGCTGCGCGCTGCATATTCGGAACGCTTGTAACGGTAATCTCGCGCTTCGTTAGTCGTGCCAGGAGAAACGATTTCGACCACGAGGGCAGGCGGTGGCATATCCGGCATCACAACGCTGCGCTTTGCTCCAGTCAGGGCAGCCGCAAGGTCTTCGGTTAGCACCATCAGGTCAGGAATCCGCGTCGTGGTTCGATAGCCATTGACTACAACTTCAGTGCCCCGTCGCAAGAGCTTGGGGTTGACGAATTGACCGATTGCAAAGAGTAAGATTATCGCGATCTCATTGTTTAAGTCGCTTTCAGAAGGCACTTCAGCTAACTCCCCGTTTACTAATTCATAGCGAGTATCTGTTCCGTCGTCATAGTCCAGATATTCTTCTAAGGTCATGCGGCGCGTAGTGGTTGTCATGGCGATTTTTCCTGGTGATGTACAAGCGATCGCTGGCTTAAGCTAAGTGCAATCCCCACAAATTGCTAAATCAAATCTGGGTCAACCCCCAGTTCTCTCAACCGTTCAGCCAACCTAGCGGCTTTTGCCTCTGCGACAATCGCCCGTTCGCTACCCGTCAGCAGCAGATCGCCCTGCAAATTCCACCAGCGCAACCAGCGTTGATTTTGATTCTGGTAAGCGCCTTCCCAGACACCAATTTCTATTTCCATTGGCGCGATCGGGTAATGTCCATGATTGTTCGCAGTCATTCGTTGATATTGCCCCCCCACGAGTTCATACATCTCCAACTCACCGCTGTTGATCAAGAAGATGCCGTAGAAAGGAATTCGTACAATTCGCTCATAGACCCAAAATTTGCCTGGTCTGATAACTCCACTGTCTTCAGAATAGGAAAGCGGGGTTTGGTCGTGTTCTTCGCTGCCATCGCCAGAGGCAAATTCTAGCGCGATCGTCGGGGCAATAAACTCTCGCCACAACACATACGATCGCCGAATTTCCCCTTTCAGTCTGGGCGGAACGTTGGGCACATAAAACCAGTCCGGTGCTTCCGCTCCTTTTTCAGGTGGCTCCGTTTCGCGCCAGTAGATGCCGCAGTCTTGCCCAATTGCATATTGTCCGTCTGGATGAATTCGCTCCAGAGTTGTAGCGATCGAGTCCGTCAAGATTAAAGATTGGGGATGCTTCTGAAAATTCTTCACAAACGAACCGTCCGACTCTTGGAGTTGTGTGTGGTCGGGAAACTGTGGCGGCAAATCATTGGGAGCCGCTGTTGTCTGAGTTAGGGTTTCAGCCATTCACATTTCACCCCATTTAATCTAGCTTTAGCATAGCGCAGCCTCTCATCCTCTCACTTTCAGATCAACAAGCTTTACCTGACAAAAGTGTTGACTGCTAAGGGTTGTGTGTTTGGCAATTGATCGAGTCGATCGACCTGTGGTGTCGTTTGACCGTTGAAGTAATCAATCCACACACTGGAATCTACCAAAATCATTCGTTCGTTCTCAGGGTTTCTAGATCGCCGTCCCACGGTAGCTGACCTCGAAAGGAGCGAATCGCTTCCTGCCGCTTGATCTGAATCAGGGTTTTCAGGGCGAGTTCGATAACTTCCTGTTGAGCTGTTAACCCAGTCGCTTTGAGGGCATCTGCAACTAAAGCATCATCAATCTCTACGTTAGTTTTCATGACTTTAGCTGAATGGGAACTTGTCTCGATTATTTCATTATTCTTATCTGGAAGGCAATCGCTTTACCTCTCTTGAAATGCAAAGGCATGATCGTCTTTTCATCGTTGGTGCCTGGGCGGTCGCATCTCTCGCAATTCAGGTTGAATCTTCCAACCGCGATCGCCCAATCTAATCTGGATTTAGCATAGCGCAACCTGCTCATCATCTACTTTCAGGCAAACAAGCTTTACCCGACGAAAATTTTGAGAAAAGTGCAATATTTTGCGATCAAGTTTTCATTAAGACGATTAGAGGGGAGAAATTTCCTTTCAAACGATCGACAACAATTTCGATAGATTTAGCAAGATTGTGTTGGGCGATCGCAAGAAAATGTGCGACTGAATTTGAAAGGGCAGGCTAGATTAAGACCCAGACCGTAAACATCTTTGACGTAACCCTCGCAATTTCTTAGAAAAATCGTGAAATACCCATTACAGCGTTCTGTTATCGCTTTTCTTATCGCTTTCCTTCTCGCTCTCACCTGTTCAGGAATTCTACAAAGTGTCCTGGCACAAGAAATTGCAATAAGAAGACAACCGCTTAACATTGCATCAAAAACAATCTGGACAGAACCAGTTCCTGTTTGCTGGGAAACGTCAGGCTCTGATACTGAGAAAGCGTGGGTGCGTTCTTCAGTTGGAGATACGTGGGAAAGGATATCTGGAATTCGCTTCACTGGCTGAGGTGCATGTCCATCTACGTCAAATGGAATTCGTATTCGCATTGCTGATGAGGGCCCTCATACAAAAGGTTTAGGAAAGCGATTAGATGGACTAACCCCCGGTATGGTGTTAAATTTCACCTTTAATAATTGGGAAAAAAGCAACTGTAGCGCTGGTTCTAATAGAGAAAGATGTATTCGGTCAATTGCTGTACACGAGTTTGGTCATGCAATGGGTTTTGCTCATGAGCAAAACCGTTCTGATAAGCCATCATCTTGTAAAGAACCTAAACAAGGCAGCGACGGTGACACAAACGTAGGTGTATGGGATATAAGTTCTGTCATGAACTACTGCAATCCTACTTGGAACAATGGTGGACGATTGAGTGCAACAGATATACAAGGAGCAAAGCTATTCTACGGAAACGCATGGAGTGATTGGGAAAACTTAGGTGGGCAATTAGCTTCTGCTCCTACAGCAGTTTCGTGGGCATCAAACCGCATTGATGTTTTTGCTCAAGGTAAGAATAATCGTTTGTGGCATAAAGTTTGGGATGGAACCCGTTGGGGCGATTGGATGGAAGATCCTACAGGTGTTATGTCTTCTGCACCTGCGGTTACTTCTTGGAGAGCCAATCGACTTGATGTTTTTGTCCGTGGCGAGACAGGAGAACTATGGCATAAGGCATGGGGTGAATCCAAGTGGAGTGACTGGGAGAACTTAGGTGGGCAATTAGCCTCTGCGCCTGCGGCGGTTTCATGGGCACCGAACCGACTTGATGTTTTTGCTCAGGGTAAGAATAATCGTCTGTGGCACAAGGTGTACTCTGAAAACCAATGGGGCGCTTGGATGGAAGATCCTAAGGGTGTGATGTCTTCTGCTCCTGGAGTAGCCTCTTGGAGAGCTAATCGGCTTGATGTTTTTGTCCGTGGTGATGGTGAAGAACTATGGCACAAAGCATGGGATGAATCTCAGTAGCTTCTTTATAGCAATGTTTGAGATGCAAAGGCGTGATTGCTTCCTCGTCATTAGTCATTATGCAATCGAACCCGGCTTGACCGTCATTAGCGGCACCAATCACATCGTCAGTTCTAGTCTGAAACACGATCGCTCCACCCCTTTTGAAACACCAAGGCACGATCGTTGTTCATTGTTGAGTTGAGCGATCGCGTTTCTGTTTGAATAATCTAGACGCAGAAAGCGCGATCGCTAACAACAAACATTATGATGAGAGTGACCGTCTTCACTCACTTGTCTAAATCTATGGCGGATGCCCTACGAAACTCTCGACTTCAGCAAGCGATCGAGGTTGCAGAAGCTCTATCGCTAGAAGAGCGTCAACTGTTGCTGGAGATTTTAGCGAAACGGCTGCGGCGACAACAGAGTCAACAACTGCTAGAAGAAATTCAAGAAGTTCGCCAAGATGTTGCAGAAGGTCGCATTCAGTACGGCTCTGTAAAAGACTTTCTAGCGGAGCTAGATGCTTGAGACAAATTGCCTGGAGTCCAAAATCTCTACGTGCGTTTAAGCGTATGGTGCGCCAAAACCCTCAACTGCGCCCCATGATTGAAGAAACCCTGGAACAACTTGCTGACGATCCCTTCCATCCCACATTAAAAACTCATAAGCTGTCGGGTGAGTTTGCTGGAATTTGGGCTTGCTCGATCGACTATAGCTATCGCATCCTCTTTGAGTTTGTAGCAAACCCAGGAGAAAGCGAGGAAGATGGAATTTTGTTGCTAAATCTTGGCGATCATGATGATGTGTATTAGCGATCGCTCCACACCTTTTGAAACACCAAGGCACGATCGTTGTTGAATTGAGTGATCGCGGTTTATCTTGCGGCACGAACAGTTGAAATCGAGGATGCGATCGCTTCAATTTGAGACTCAGAAACCTCAACCGTATCTTGAGGAATTAAACCTTCCAAACTGTATCCATTTTCTTGTTTATCTGAGCCTGAATAGCATTCCACGATCGTCCCAATGCTCCCCTTCATTAAATTCAGTGCAGGAATATCTTCCCGCAAAGCAACCTGAGAAAAAAGTTGAAATTTCATACCGAACCTCCTATGCCGGGAACAACGTCACAAATTGAGTCGCTTCACCTGTATCAATCCAGATTGTTTTAACTCGAATCGTAACCCCATTAGGGCTACTCAACTCTCCAGTAATTGCATACTTCTGTTCATATCGAGTTTGAACGGTTGGTATTGCTTCCAGTGAAAGAATCTGCTCTCTCAAATCTCGTTCAAGCTGTTGCCAGTTCTTGATGGTATAGCCAGCTTGAGCTAAAAACTGTGACTTATCATCCTTAGCTGACTTATCATCCTTAGCTAATGGAACCAATAGATACTCCGTCAGCTTTGCTTTTGCAACCACAGCATTTGGATCAAGCGTTGCTATAGAAGGTTAGAGAGCTTATTCCAAGCGTAACAAAAACAACGATCGTCTTTGTCATTGAGATGGTTTTTATGTAATGAACGACGATCGCTCTCCCAATCTTGACTGGGCGATCGCTCCACACCTGTTGAAACATAAAGGCGCGATCGCTTTCTCATTGTTGGTCATTGAGCGCTCTACATCTCTTGGCTGCTGAGGGGCGATCTTGTTTCCCTATTCTTTCACAGTGCGATCGCTCAATCATTTCGCAATTCGGGTAAATTGAGATGCCTTGCTACGATAAAAGACTCTGAAAAGACTAATGCCGGATCTGTACGTGGTGATTCGCAATCAAGATGATGTTGCTATGTCCTCTATTGAAGGAGAATTACTCACGGTCTTTTTGCTTCAAGATGAGATTCTCCTGCACATTCAACCTGTTGATTTATTCCTGGCAGAAGTCCTCTTCTTCAATTTACCCATTGGCAGATATCAGGTGATAGCAGGGCATCCGTTAGTGAATCCTACTCAGGCTCAACAACCTGTTCAGATTGAGCCACAAACTGCTGTAATAGGCGTAAGATTTATCTACAGCGAACCAGAACGGCAGCTTTTGAGGGTTGAATTAAGGGAGTTTAGAGTGAATGAATAATCAGTCAATCCAGGTTGGTGATCCTCGCTCTTTGCGAGCTTGCCAAGTCCGGGTGGTTAGCTTAACCAAGTTTTTAGAACATGATTGGCATCAAGAGAGCGCTATCTGGTTGATGAACAGCACGCTTCAACTAGCTGAAGCAACCGCAATATTGGCAATGAAAGAGGTAGAAGCCGCTGCTGCTTTAGGACTTCCCCCACAATTTCACAATCAAGTTTCTCAAGTAGGCAGATCTTCAGAAGCTTATAGAGACAGAATAACAGCCTTAACAAGGCAGCTCTGGCAAGAACAACGAACTGAGCGCCGAGCGAGTTTAGCCCTAGAATTGGCTGAAGCTTCGGCAACGCTGGCACGGTTGATAGGTGCGGATGTGACGCGAAGTATCGCAATAGGTTAAAGCCTTTGAAGAACGATTAACCATCATTGGAAGCGAGATCGCACCCTGATTGGCTGTCATAAAGAATCATTTTGCTCATCGTTTGAGTTTCTTTAAGTTCTGTAAATTTCCTTAAAAAGGATACGATCGACCGATAGAATATCAACTATTGCAGGATTCAATTAGACGTTATCAGGCTTGTTGGGAGGGCAGATGGAGTTTTTAAGTAACATCAACTTTGAGGCGATCGCTCAGTTGAGTTTGTTAGCGGCGATTGTAATTGCGGGGCCAGTCGTGATTTTTGTGTTGGCGTTTCGTGGCGGTGATCTCTAAAGGTGATCTCTAAAGGTGATCTCTAAAGAGATTTCAGTCATATCTACAGCCTGATGAGTGTTTCAGACAGGTTAGCAATAAGTTTTTAGTTTTAAGAGAGAGTAGCTCTACAGCCCGGTTATTACGATCGGGCTTTTTCGTGTCTTTTTGGATTTTGGACTCAGCAGGCTTCTAGTCTTCTGTCTCAGGTCTCTTTTGAATCAGAGTGACGAAGTTTTGCAGCGCTTTGGAGTAGGATTCGCCTGCGACTTCTGCCACATCATTGTGATCGGCTCCTGAGACCGCAAAAAATTGTTTGGGTTGATTGGCCGCATCGTAAAGAGCCTGACCATGCCAAAAAGGAATGACCTGATCGTTCTCACCGTGAATCACCAAAACGGGACAGCGCACTAGTTTGAGACGATCGCGATTGGGGAATTTGTCAAACGGAAAAATCGGAATCGGCAACACGACGCGAAATGCACTAGTGAATCCACTTTCGATGATCAGTGCAGCGATCGGCTTTTGGGTCGCGAGATGAATGGTCGGCCCGTTGCCCACTGATCGCCCAAAGGCAATGATGCGATCGCTCCTCACGCCCAGTTTTGTCGTCAGATAAGAGTAAGCCGTTTCAATATCGCGATAGGATTTTTGCTCTGAAGGCTTGCCCTGACTCGTTCCGTAGCCCCGATAATCATAGGCAAACACCGAAAATCCAACCGTACGAAGGTCTTCTAAAGTGGGGCGAATGTCACCCAGATCCTCGGCGTTACCGTGACTGTAGAGCAATGTGTAAGTTGCCCTGGGGTTGGGCAGATAAAGGGCCGAAAGCTGGATGCGATCGGGCGTTTCTAGCTTGAGAATGTCGGGACTGTCTTGATAGCTGGTGGGCTGAGGTTGAAAAATTAGACGTTCTGAGAAAAAGTAAGCAAAGATGCCCAGCGCCAGGTAGATAAAGAGCAGCGATCGCGCCAGTCGTCCCAGTGTAAAATCTCCCCATAGCAAGCGATTTAGCGTTCTTTTGGTCATGGTGCGATCGCCTGTAGAAGATCAATCCTTGGGACTTTCTAATGCTTGAAGTGCGGCTTTGATCAGATGGTAATACTGCGGTTGAGACACATCAACTTGTTTGGCGGCTTGCTGTGTTTTGCCTAGAGTTCCGAGGCGCTGCCCTTTTTGAATCGAGAGAATTTCACCTTTGAAATTGCGAATTCTCAACTCTTTGGTGTCGCCTCGCTCCAATAATGTGCAGGTGTAATGACGCTGACTGTAAGAAAACTCAACCACCGATTTTGCACTAGGCAACCGCACGCCCACCACTTCTAGCTGAACTGAAACCTCATCATTCCATTCATTAGTTCTAACGCGATAGGCAATATCCAGATATTTTGGCAAGGGATAATATTCGCCCCATCGCCACGCGATCGCCGTCAACTTTTGACTCGGCATCAAGACTTCTGCATCCAAATCTTCCTGGCTCACCATCATTTTTAGATGACCTTTGCCGATCAGTTTTTGGTCGCTAATTCGGACATTGGGTGTCCAAAAAACCGGATCAGGATTTTCCATGCCGCAGGGCTGAAGGGCATCGATTTGTTGATAGAATCCTAGATCGATTTGGTTCAAACTGGCTTGAGCATCGACGGTGACCAGCGGTTTGAGGTGTTCGGGTTTGAGCGAACTGTGGGCAAACGTGCGAAGGCGCGATCGAATGGCTTCTAATTGATTTGCCTCAAACGAAAATCCGCCTGCCGCCTTGTGTCCACCACATTTAAGCATCAGATCTTTACAGCATTCCAACGCTTCAAACACATGAAACTCTGGAATACTCCGCGCCGATCCCCGAATGTGTTGTTTCAATTCATCTTCGTATGTGCCGATGAATACCGGAACGCCGTATCGTTCGACTAATCGAGATGCCACAATGCCAATCACGCCATGATGCCAATCCGGTTGTACCAGCAACATCACGCGATCGTCCTTCGCATTCACTGATCCTTGTTCGTAAGCTTCAATGGCGTCTCGTTCAATTTGTTCGCAGAGTTGCTGACGCTGTTGATTGATCTGTTCGCATTTCATTGCCTGCTCTAAGGCGACTCCAGGATCGTCGGTGATCAACAACTCAATCACAATTTGGGGATCTGCCAATCGTCCTACTGCATTGATCCGAGGCCCCAAGCGGAACCCGATCGCTTCTGGTTTGAGATTTTTTTCCCCGCTCAAGCCCGCCACCTGGATCAGCGCCTGAACGCCTTCCAGCCTGGATTTGGGCAACAGTTGTAAGCCACGTTTCACCCAGCGACGATTGACTCCGGTGAGCGGGGCGAGGTCAGCGATCGTGCCCAGCGTAAAAAGCTCTAACAACACGTCCCGCAGTTCTCTCGCTTTACCAAAACTTTTGGCCAACGACAGCGCCAAAATATAAGCGACTCCCACCCCTGCCATCGTGCGATAGGGCGACGCTTCATCAATTAATTTGGGATTGAGAATCGCATTGGCATCGGGAAGGGTCGGCGGCAGATCATGGTGATCCGTCACGATAATCACAAGACCGAGTTCTCTGGCTCTGGCGATCGGCTTGTGGGCGGCAATTCCGTTATCGACCGTGAGAATCACCGACACGCCATCTTCGTGAAAGTCTTCGACAATGCGCTCATTGATGCCGTAGCCTTCATTCATGCGGCTGGGAATCGCGTAATCGACTCTGGCACCCAAAAAACGCAGCGATCGCAGCAACAGAGCCGTACTCGTCATGCCGTCTGCGTCGTAGTCTCCACAGATTGCAATTCGCTGGTTTTGATTAATGGCATTGATTAGCAGTTCTAGACTGATCGGCAAATCTGGAAAGTCCTCCATCGGCGAAGGCAAATCCAGCTTGTCAGGGTCGATAAATCCTTGAATCTCTTCGGGGGTCGAAAGCCCGCGATTGAGCAAGACTTGCGCCAATAAAGGAGAAAGATTTGTCCTTTGTGCAAGCTGTTTGGCTTGTTCGACCTGAGCCGGAAAAATATTCCAGCGTTGATCAGGAATTTTGGTGCGTATCGATTGGGAAGTCGGCAACTCTAACACAGGCGATCGCTCAAAAAGATTAGCTCATCTTACAAGAGAGTTGGGAGATTCAAAACACTTCAACTCGTCCATCGTTGCGAATGTAGACGGAGCGATCGCCTGGCGGATATCGTTTTTCGGATTGCAATTCGATCAATAGAAGATCGGGTTTGGGTTTTGAGACACGGGATTTTAGCGCCAGAGAAGTCACATCCCAAAAAACGACTGACAGATTGGGTTCGCTACTGCCGCCTCGCGCAAATTCGATCTGTTGTCCCTGGTTAATCAGTGCAGGATCGGTGCCAAACACTTTCTCGATCTGGACGGGATTCTCCGATCGATTGACCACCTGTACTCGAATCTTTTGCCCTGGTGTAAATTGCAGAACAGGTGGCGGGCAATTACTGGCGCACGATCGAGCCGATACTTGACCAGAGTGCAGCCCTTGAGTCGAGAAAATCGTCATTCCTGCGAGAACAATCAACCATTTAGAAGCCATATCAAACACTCCAAGAGGTGTCCGCAAAACCAGACAGTTTGATTATCACGTAGAATGAGTGCTAAGCAAACCAAGTTAACCTGATCGGGGCTACTGCGATCGCAAAAAATGTCTTGTGTCATCCAGCGACCACTGCAAAATCATTCAAACCAGTTCTCGATCGCTAACCCTGAGAAATTAGAATAATCAGAAATATTTCTAGTAACGAGAATAAGATTGTGAACAGCGGCGACTGCTGCAATTTGTCCGTCTGCATACGAAGGCATTCGTCCTGTTCCAGCTAGCCTTGCCCGCTCAATTGCAAACCACTCTGCTTCAACCTCACCATAGTCCAGGATTGAAACGTTGGGGCGGATGATTTGACGCAAGAAAAAGCCCGATTCTTCTTTTTTTCGAGAAGTCGGTAAACGATGAAAGCCGTAAAGTAGCTCATGCCATGTCACAGATGCGATCGCAATATCATCGATATTTTGTGCGTATTTTGTCTCAATGGCTAAGTTGGGCTGGAGCCTGAACAGTTCTGAGATCGTGTTGGTTTGACATCCTCACCGCTCTAAAGAGACAGTGATTCCTCACCACGCCACAACCTACGAATAGGAAAGTGGTCGCTGAATGGGGTTGACGCTTCATCAAACACAGCCTCAATTGAGGTCTTACACGCTCTCCACGTCCGTTTTAAGTCTCGAACTGCCCGCCCGCGACTGGATTGAACCATTATGCAAATTGACTGTTTTTTGCTTCGAGGTTGGATTTTAGACCATTGCCTTTTAGCGTTCTCTACGCCTGCTCTCACCGTAGCTGTTTCAACGTGTCTTGAGCCTAGAGGGGGATTGTTAACTCCGGTTCTAGCTTATCAAAAAAGCCGCCCTAAAAGTGCGGGGCTTGAGTCCCATTTATTTGGTCAAGCAGAAAGCGCAAGTCTACCACCTCGGATTTTTAGGAGCAGGCGTGCGATCTCTGACATCCCTAAAAATCTCGTCAGGGTCAAGGTCAATCCCTTCAGCAAGCATCTCTTCTCGAAATTTGGCTAGAGATTCCAGAAAATCTTTTCCCCGATCCGATCTCACTTCCGGCTGCGGTGTTACAACTTGGGCAACGGGTGTTCCTGCTTGCAACACGACAAAGCTTTCTCCCGCCTGAACGCGCTGTAGATAGGCAGACAGATCTTCTGAGATTTCCTCGATCGTGATTTCAATCATGATTCACCTCGAAAAGTGTTTGTATTTTAGCTTGCTTAAACGCTCCATCATTACTTCCACTGGTTGCAGACTTCGCGCGTAGCATCGACCATGCCTCGGACGGCTGCGGTTCCGCCGAGATGAGCAATCTCAAACTGCAAGACTTTTACTGAATTATTTGGGCTTTCGTTCATGTTGCTTTATTCTGTAATGTCTTCTGATTGTCCTGGAAGGTCAAATGCAATCAATAGTGCCTGATCCACTTGAGTGATTACCTCCCCAGAGAGCATTCCTCGTAAGCGCAGCAATCGAGATTTGGAAAGGACTCGAACTTGATCTCCTAATGCGATCGAATTCCGAGTTAATTCTCCTTCTGAGGCTTGGATTAGAACTTGTGTGACATAATTCGGCAACCTTCTCGATAAGTGGTGCAGGGAATGGCTAGAACGTTACCACTCGATGCATTGATAGCATTGCGACTCACAATAATAACTGGACGAATGCCTGCTTGTTCTGATCCTTCGGTTGGATCAAGCCGAGCATCGTAAATTTCTCCTCGTCTCATTCTTCTGATTCTGCCTGCTGAAATGCTTCCCACTGCGCGATCGAGAATTCTGCTTCAATTTGACGCGCTTCTGCTAGATATTCTGGATCGTTTGCCATTTCTGCTAGATCTGCATCCATTTCTGCACGAGTTCTGGGGCGATAATTTGAGGATGCGATAATTGGAATTAAAACAATGCGATCGCCTTCTCTAGAAACCGCTACTTCTTGCACACCTTCTAACCATTCTTTCAGGATTAAAATACCTGATTCGGTAACGGGTAGCTTCATTGTGCGCTCCTTGCAAGGGATATCTCATTCTACTGCTGCGATCGATGATTCATCTGAAGCTGCCTAGAGCATGATTCTATCTAAATTATTTCCATTGACTGCACACTTCTCGCATTGCATCGACCATGCTTCGGACAGCTTATTTTCCGCCGAGATGAACGCCCTGCTTCGCAGATACCGCAAGGGTCGCAAACTACTCAATTTTCAGCGTGAAGGGATTGAAAATCTCAACTCCGAGTTGGTCAAAGTCTCTTACATTGCGAGTTACAAGATGAGAAGAGTGTCGAAGGGCAATTGCTGCGATCAGAGAATCTAAAACAGGGAGAGATCGTGCTTGTTGCTCTAAACTTCCAACGAGTCCTCCCCACACCAGCATCGTTTCGATATCTAGAGTTTGAATTCTACCTGAGAAACGCTCTAGGAGATCTTGGTTTAGCCATTGGGTAAGCGTTGATTTACGTTGAGATTCTGGCAGTTTACAAATGCCTTTTGCAATTTCTCCTAGCGTTACAACGCTTAGATAGAGTGTTTCTGGAGGTTGAGTATCTAGCCAATGTAGAACAGATAGATTAGGCTGTTTTGCAATTAGTTCTGAGACAATACAGGTGTCGAGTAGGTATTTCACAAGCTGATCCGATCGAGAATTGGACTTTGATCACGACTCAGATCCAATGCTTCTGCAACTTCGCAGAGTGGTGAATTGCGGAAGAATTCTACTAGAGAGGTTTCGGGTGCATGAGTCTCTAGCGGAGATTCTAAAGATAAGCTTTGTGTAAGAAGCCGAATTAAACGGCGCTTTTCGTCAGGAGTCAGGTTAAGAAGTTGTTTTTCGAGTTCTTCGAGTGGCATGGTTGGAACGATCGAGATGGGTTGATTTCAGTTTAACGGATTTGCCCGATCCACAATTATTTCCATTGACTGCACACTTCTCGTATTGCATCGACCATGCCTCGGATGGCTGCGGTTCCGCCAAGATGTGCGATCGCGGGGTGCAGGATGGCGAGGTCTTGCATCAGGTCAGCGCGGGTGCGGTGGGCGAGAAGATGAAGGTGAGATTGCCAGTCGGAGTGTGGGAGGACATCGAGAGAGTGACGATGGAGGTACACTTTCAAGACCTCTGCACGGCGTGGTTTATGGGCAATGGTGTGGATATCATTAAATGCTTGAGGCAGCAAAGATTCAGGTAGTTTTTCGGCTAGAGCGCTCAATACCTTTGCACGACTCTCCTCATACTGAATTAATTGTGCAGCCTCCAACAGTGATGTAAAGTCGGCAGTGTCAATCTGAGCTAAGTCACACAGAATCTCTGCTTGATCATACTCAGAAGGCATAGATCGTGCCGTTTGCAATGCGTCCGAAAAGTAAGCTAAACCAATTTTGGCTAGATAGCTCAACATCAGCGCACGACGGTACTCATCCTGAATTGACCGTGCTGTTTTTAACGCCTCTGAACAGTAAGCTGAGTCAATTCTGGCTAGGTGGCTCAACACCAATGTGCGCCAGTACTCATCCTGAATTGATCGTGCTGCGTCCAATAATGCCAAGAAGTCAATTGTATTGAAAGTAGATACAGTAACCAATACCTCTGCCCGCTCAGACTCATTTTGAATAGATTGCGCTGCATCCAACAATGCCAAGAAATCCACCGTATCAATGACGGCTAGTTTGCTCAATACCTCTACCTGTTTGTACTCATCTTGAATTAATCGAGCCGCAGTTAATGCTTCAGGGAAACAGTCAGCATCAATTATGGTCAGAGTACTCAATATTTCTGCCCGTGAGCAATTATCCTGAACTAATCGTGCTGCATCCAACGCCTTGGGGAAGTAAGCTACATCCACAGTTGCTCGAATGCTCAATAACCGCGCCCGTCTATAATTACCCTGAACTGATGATCGCGCTGCATCTAGTAATGCTAAGAAATCCACCGAACCAATGGTAGCCAGTCTGCTTAATATCCCTACCCGCAAGTAATCATCTTGAATCAACCGTGCTACATCAAGGGCTTCAAGCAAGTAGGCCGCATCAAAGGTAGCTAGAACACTCAATACCTTTGCCCGCCAGTAATCATCCTGAATTGACCGTGCTGCGTTCAACAAGGCAGAGAAGTCGGCTGCATCAAGGGTGGCTAGAGTAGTCAATACCTCTGCCCGCTTAGACTCATTCTGAATTGATCGTGCTGCATCTAACAACGCTGAGAAATCGGCTGTATTAAGTGCCTATCCGAAAACTTGAATTGCCCTGACGACAATACAAGCACAGGAT
>NZ_JBJPHS010000123.1:0-16943 GCF_052939495.1 Phormidesmis sp. 146-12
AACTGGTTTGCTGACTGTTGTTACTGTACTCTATAAACCTGAAATGTGCTGTAACCCTCGTCCACAATTGCTTCCGCCATCCGCACATGTATGAACTCCGACTGCCTGATAACCGCCACTTCCAGCACTTTCGATGCTGGCGATCGACTCTGCCAGTGCGTTTAGATCAATACCTTGCATGGACTGTGCTGATACGGGCTGACTACTGCCGCCTAAAGAACAGGGATTGCCCTCATTTTGATTCCCAGCCCCAGTTCGGCTACTTCCGGACTCTCGGCTAGCCCCAGTGGGTTGAGAGGTAGCGGCAGCTCGTTGATCACTCAAATCGCCGACAAACATCAAGGCATTAACTTTGTAGCTGAAGAACGGCACTGGACCAATGAAGTAGGGTGTACAGCCCAGTGCGTTGGCGCAGAAGCGGAAGAATAGGGCGGTGTCTACGGTGTCCGTAGTTTCGTCTGGCTCCATCACCACGACTTTGAAAGCAGAACCGAAGGGCAAGCGTCCTGTAGGTTCTCGACCACCATTCACCGATCGCAAAACGCCCCAACCACCCTGAACTTCCTGATATTTTCCTGAAATCCATTGCTTTCCTTCCAGCCTGCCACGCGAGCTACGTCCGGCGTTTTCTAGATCATCCAGTTCAACATAAGCGCAGTCCTTTTCGGCACAGGGGACAGAAAAGCCCTGGACATCGGAGCCAGAAATCGTGTTATTGCGTTGTGCCTCTGCTGGACCATACACCTGATCGATCCGCATGACCAGGCTACCCAGTTCAGCGATTGGGTTGGGCATTGATCCCAACGGCACCTGACCCAACCCTGGAATACCTTTCACAAAGCTGTTCATCCAGCCCTCAAATTGTTGGAGCTGAACGGCTTCCAGGTTGAGAATAGAGGTGACAGGAAAGCGAGAAAGATCAATCTCCTTTAAGCGTAGCTGTCCAATCTGGGGATTCTGTGCCAGCACTTCAGCCAGCGTCTGATCAGAGACATTAATGCCGACGGCTTTGGCAGCGAGAAGAGCCGCGACAGGGGCGATCGCCCTAACATTGGTTTGTGCTAGCCCCGGTACCACTTTTGCTAAATGGCTCAGGGTTTGATCGGCTGCCAACGTAAACGCACTCAGGGCAACTTGGTTGAGATCGAGGTTAGTCAGTTGGGCGATCGCCCTGGGTGAAAAGACCTCTGCCTGAAATGCCTGCGAGATGTCCCCCAGCTTCAAATACTGATCGGGAGTCATGCCAGCACTCCAATTGCGGCTCAGGTCATACCCCAACATTTGGCTGTAGGGCTTGCCATCTATAGAGCCAGAGCGACTAATACCCGGCATCTGTGATAAAGAGATTCGGTTCCAGTCGGGCAACAAAACTTGCGTTGCAGGCAATCCAGATTGACTCCCTGCAATTTCTAGAATTCGCGTGGGTAGGCTGCCATCGTCGATCGTTCGAGCAGACGCAGGTGCAACCAGCCCGCAAAGGCCAATGACAATCAAGCACAACGAAATGATCCATGCCAGAACACGCTGCCTTTTGAAGCCGTCTGGCATTCTCAGTGGGGTATTCATGACAGTAGAAAGGGTTGAGGGAATTAAAGCTCCAGTTCGGGTGCAGAAAAGGTACGCTCTGTTTTCGACTGGTAAGCAGAACCCTTGCCATAGCCTTTTAAGTGAGGGTTGGGGTTGGCGGCTGATTCTGAGTAAGGCGTATCGCCAAAATTTTGTTCAAAGATGTTTTCCTGATAGCCATCACTGAAGTGATCAGTTTGCCAGGGATTGGTGCCTGCCCCAGTGATCGATTGTTCGCCACTAGCGACAGAGGTTTGATAACCACCCGTTTGGTAACCGCTACTACTGTCAGGATTGGCATTGAAATCGGGGGTTGATTCAGTGTTCATCGCGCAAGCATCCATACGAAACGATATGCTTGCCAGCCTATAAAGCCAGACCTGGGAGTGACCTCAACCAGGTGGATAACAACGCTCCAGCCAATTGGCTGTTTGTAGGGACATTCCTACAGGAGGCTTGCGCTGTGGATCAACTGAGTTTTATTCCCGAAGAGTTGGTGCGAACCCTTCAACAAGGGAAAGATGCTGCTAACCCAGACACCCGTTGCTCATCTAGCACGCTGGAAATGTTGCGCCTTTTGGCATCCCTCGATGTTCCCAAAGAATTACTAGCGTGCATGTTGGAAATGGCAGAGTTTTCCATCCATCATGTCCGTTATCTAGTAGGACCATTGGTATTACATCGAAGTCTGTGGGGTGATGCAACTCCAGGTTGGTTAAAGGTTGCCTGTGTGCAAGATCGGTTTGAACTCATCCTTTCCGAGTATGAACAGGAGCAAGTTGGAGACTACGCTACACCTACGGAAGTATTAGCTTATATGATGCCTGCCACGATGGAAGCGCCGATGCATCGAAATTATGTTGATCTCTATCTTTGGTCGGGAAATGAAGTCATGAAAAAACACAATCGGTTGCCCGAAAACGCAACCAGTTTTTATGAGTTGATTGGTGGGCAACCGATTGAATTCAGCACAGTCAAAAATGATTTTCAAGATCTGAGCCGATCGATTCGTCGAAGCGTGGTGAAGCACGCAGCTCAACAGGGGTGGCGAAAACGGCGCAATCGAGCAAAGGCAGAAGCAATCGCGGCTGACCCAGCTCAAGTATCTGATCAGCCAGAACAGGTCAGTTTGTTCTGAATCATGAGCGATACCGGAGATGGTTGGTGCTACCGCCCCTTCAAGCTAGTCCTCCATCCATTTCCGATTATGTCTGCCTCTCGAACTCACTCTCATTTGAAAGATGGAACCTATCAACTGATTACGTCGGGCAAAGAACTTGAATCGGCACTGTGTTGGCGTAGCCTCGCCGGAGGAGAATCGCTAGAACAGTTTTCAGCGATTGGATTGGACTGCGAAACGACAGGGTTAGATCCTCACATTCATACGATTCGGCTCATTCAGCTTGCAGTCCCCGATCAGCCAGTGATGCTCATTGATTTATCTCAGATTGTCTCTTGCGATCGCCACCCACTCCAACAGCTCCTCTCCAGTCCTGTGCTTAAGATTACTCACAACGGCAAATTCGACTGGCAATTCCTTGCCCAGGCAGGACTCCAACCCGCGCCTCCCTTCTTCGATACACAACTTGCCTATCGAGTGCTGACAGCAGGACTGAAAACCAGTCTCTCGTTGCAGACGCTTGCTCAAAAGCTATTGAATATAGAGCTGGATAAAACCCAACAGGTGAGTGATTGGAGCCAGCCCCTAACTTCAAAACAGTTACAGTACGCGGCGTTGGATGCAGCAATTTTGTTAAAGTTATACCCGATTCTAGTCAAGAAGTTAGAGCGATCGCACCTCCTTAAAATTGCCCAACTGGAGTTTCACTGTATGCCTGCGGTAGCTCAGATGGAGCTGAATGGGATGTTGCTGGATCTTTCCCGATGGCAAAGGTTGGGGGCAAAACTGGAAAGCGATCGGGATGCGGCACTTCATCAGCTCAGCCAACTCCGGATCGCTGGTAACGCTCAGATGTCCTTGCTGCCGGAAATGACGGATACCATTAACCCAAACTCTCCCCAACAGGTGCTTGCAGCGCTTCAGGCATTTGGAATTCCAGTAAACTCTACCAATCAAAAGGAACTGGTTCCCCTGGCGAAACAACATCCTATAATCCGAGTGTTGTTGGACTACCGCCACCTTTCTAAAATCACTGCTACTTTTGCCGATAGCCTGCCCAAGCACATCCACCCCGTAACAGGTCGGATTCATCCAACCTACTATCAGCTTGGAGCCAGGTCGGGTCGGTTCTCTTGCCGTAACCCACCTTTGCAAACCATTCCTCGCCATGCCGCAGCTCGAACCTGCTTTATTGCTGCACCGGACTACAGGATCGTGCGAGCAGATTATTCCCAGATTGAACTGAGAATTGTTGCCCGTTTGAGCAACGATGCTCAGATGCAACGAGCGTATCGTAGGGGTGAGGATCTGCACCGACTAACAGCAGCTTTGGTGACTGGGAAAGCGATCGACGCGGTGAGTGAGGAAGATAGACGGCTTGCTAAAGCCATCAATTTTGGGCTGATTTATGGCATGGGTGCCGCCAAGCTTCAGAGCTACGCTGAGACTAAGTATGGGGTTACTTTGTCGTTGGAGGAGGCAAAGGCATTCCGAAAACGGTTCTTTGAAGCCTACGCTGGAGTAGCAGAGTGGCATGAGACGATCAAACGTAGTTACATCCGGGGAACGAAGGAGAGCCGTACCCTAGCAGGCAGGCGACGCAGGTGGGCGGGTAAACCCAGGCTGGCGGAGTTGCTGAACCATCCAGTCCAGGGATTGAATGCTGACATCACGAAATTGGCGTTAGTGAAACTCAACAAAGTGCTGGCAGAGACAGGAGCAAAGCTGATTTGCACAGTTCATGATGAGATCCTATTGGAGTGCCCTGTTGCTGAGGCAAAGCACATTAGTTATCTCTTACGTCGCTGCATGGTTGCAGCAGCTCGGAAGTTTTTGCATCCGATCCCAGTGGTCGTGGACATCAAAGTTTCAGCTAGTTGGGATGGCGATGAGGCTTAGGGAATAGTTTTGCCTTTGTGAGGGGTAAAGTATTCCCTAAGCAAAAGCAGTACGGGTGAATCTGGACTTAGGGAATAAAAACAAGCTAAAGATCCCTAAGTATTCCCTAAGCAAATTTTGCGGACTCAGGGGTGGGAGATGCCAACGCGGAGCAAAGCAGGGCGATTGATTCAGGAACTCCAAGATTGGAGTGATGAAGAGCTAGGGGATCTGGCTGAAATGATTCAGGGGCTATTGGAGTCGCGGCGGGAGGCGGCGGTGGAGGATAACCAGGAGACTCGTGAGGATGGTTCACCACTGGGCAGGCATGGGGGACGAGGGCATATTGAGCTGAAGATGATTCCTGACTCTAAGACAGGTAAGACTTATGAACCTTACCGCTATCTGCGTTATTGGGGGGTGACGAAGAAGGGCGCGATGGGGCTGAAGAGCGTGTATTTGGGGAAAGGAACAAGTACAGGGTGATGATCGCCTAGGCTTGGGTTGTATCTTTTATTTGATCGCCATCTTGAGGGGTTAATTTAATCTGACCACTCGATATACACAACGTCGATCGCCTGCTAGGATATGTTCCGTGCGCTCAATGGTCACATCCTGACCCAATGCTGCTTGAAAGATTTCTAATTCCATCCGGCAGAGACCTGTACAGGCAGTTGCTACCGCACAAATCGGGCAGTGCTTTTCGACAAATAGAAAGCTGCCATCTGGTTGGATCAGAACCTCTGCCATGTAGCCTTCTTCGGTTCGCTGTGCTGCCAACATTTCCAAGCGCCGTTTCAGGGCAGCTTTCTGGGGGATGATTGCTTGATACACCTGAATCTGTTCACGAGTTCTGACTGCTAACAGCCGATCCAGCCCTGCTTCACCGAACGCTTCCTTCATTGACTCAATCAGGCTGAGGGTCAATTCAGCATAGCGATCGGGGAAGAAGCGATCGGCAGCAGGGGTTAAATACCACAGCTTAGCCGGTCGCCCCATTGGACGTGCTTCTTCCTGATACGTCACCAATCCCTCTTTTTGCAAGGCATAAAGATGTTGCCGCACTGCCATTGCCGTGATGTTGAAATGCCAAGCAAGCGTTTCCGCATCCAAGGCTCCCTCCTGCTTGAGTCGTTGGACGATCGCCCGCCGCGTCCGAACGCTGGTTGATTCTGCTGATTGATCAGGTTTCATAACAAATAAAGTAAAGAAAAAGCTTTACAAAGTCAACTACGCTGTTTATCATAATTCTAAAGTTTCTGCTTTATAAAGTAGTTGTGCTCAATTGCTGCAATGCGATCAACATCCAGTCTTACTGGCTTAAAAGGAGTCAAGCAAGCGATGCTGTCCTCGGATCTTTTGGTTGTTGACTTTGCCCAAAAGGATGATGTTCTAAAGCTTTACCCTGAAGCTCCGCTGCTTTCCAGCGATCGCGCGGGATGGGATAGCATTCAACTGCAATATCACCGGCTTCCTCCACACAAACTTGACGAGAATTACTCTAAACAGCATCGCGTTATTATTCACGATCGCAGTCCTTCACCGCCGTTGGTTGAGGAAATGATCGAGCACCGCTTCCAGACTAAGCAGTTTGGCAGTGGGGATGTGACGGTTGTTCCGGCTGATGTCCTCAATGCAGCGTCTTGGGATATAGCGTATGAGTTCATAACCTTGAGTTTTGAGCCAGGTATGTTGGCGCGATACACCTTTGATCTCACGGCTGTTGCTGAGGTTGAATTTATCCCTAACTTCAGCCAACGCGACCCTTTGATTCACAGCATTGGAGTTGCTCTTAAATCAGAACTAGAATTGAGCGGAGTGGGTAGTCATCTCTACATCGACTCACTAACGGCTGCATTGATGACTCATTTATGGCGGCACTACTCAGTCTCTAAAGCTCTAGCTTCATCAAATCATAGCAATCTCTCTAAAAAGCAATTGCAGCGAGTGATTGATTATATTCATCAGCATCTCGATCGAGATTTAACGCTGGCAGAATTAGCAACACTTGTGCAGATGAGTCCAAGTTATTTCTCAACTTTATTCAAACAATCAACTAAACTCGCACCCTATCAGTTTGTGATTCAGTGCAGAATTGATCGCGCTAAACAGTTGTTGCTGCAAGGTGAATTGTCGATCGCGGAAATCGCCCATAGTCTTGGCTTTACCCATCAAAGTCACCTCAGCCGTCACTTCAAACGACTGGTTGGAGTCACTCCTAAAGCCTTTCTCAAAAGTCAGTAAGAATGTGTCTAAAACCGTAAGAACGTGCAAGACAGGTTTGATGCTGTTTTGTAGAGTTAGTTTATAAAGATTTTTCTTTATAAAGTCAAAGTGATTTGAGCCAGACACGTTGCCAGTCTCATCAGCAAATGATTGAGTCAGCTTTTGCTGCAACTGTTGAATGGCTGATCCAAAGCGCTGTCTTTTTTAGCATGTACCTGTTATTTAGGAGTCTGAACCATGAAACTCGTGCTTAATAGCGGCTGTTTTATTTTCTTGACTGCCATTTTGCCTGCTGCTAATGGCAACATACAAACAGAACCACGATCGCAACCATCACCTCAACCAACGTGTGTTGCTATTAAACCATTGGAACGATCAACGACATCATTGGAACAATCCATCACTCAGCGTTTAGATCAAGGGCAACAACGGTCTGAATGCGCCTTGAATCAACAACCTCAGACTGTGCGTGTAGGACCTCAGTTGTCGGAGCGCGATCGCTTAATCAAGGAACGCTTTGAACAACGCATTATTCCACCACAGAATTCTGTGGGTGAGCAACGATGAAACGACCTGTACTGATTGTGGCGATCGCCATTTTTCTCATCACCCACGCCGCAAACTTGCAAATTCCGCTGTATGGCACCTATGCAAAAATGGCGGGTTTTGGTAGTGGCATCTCGGCGATTGCTTTTTCCACCTACGTTGCAGGACTACTACCCACATTGATTTTGCTGGGTGGAGCCTCGGATCGCATTGGACGTAAAACCGTGATTCTAGCGAGTTTGTTCTTTGCCTGTATTGCAACATTTTTGATGATTGCTCAACCGACGATCTACATGCTGTTTGTTACACGAGTTCTGCAAGGAATCAGCGTAGGCTTGATTACTGGAACTGGAACGGCATACCTATCAGCTCTGATGCCACAAAATGCCAAACGCGTTGCCGTTTACGTCAGCTTAACGACCGCTTTGGGCTTTTCCAGTGGCGCTCTATTTACAAATGGGGTGCTGTCATATCAGCAATCACTAGTGCCATTGAGCTATTGGGTGGTCTTTGCTCTGATTCTGGGCTGTATGGGTTTAGCAATTAGTATTCCTGAACAACCTAAAACTTCAGGATCATTCATTCGATTGCCAAGCTTTCCACCAGGAGCAATTTGGGCTGGACTGGCGATCGCCCTTGCCTGGTCACTGGCTGGCATTGTCGGAGTCATTCTCCCGGCTCAATTAACACAGTATGGACTGCCGAATTGGTCAGGTCCGATGTTATTCATCGTCGTGATTACAGGTGTTCTGTTTCAACCGATTGCCCGACGATTAGAAGCACGGCGATCGCTGCAAATTGGCGCTGTGCTGTTGGTGCTAGGCTACTTCACCTTCACCTGTGGAGCGTGGCTCGGTCAGTTGAGTTTGGTGCTGGCAGGGGTGGCGATCGCGGGTACAGCCTGCTACGGATTCACTTACCTGGGTGGATTAGCTGAGGTGGTGAAGTTGGGTGGCACTCAAGCGGCGAGAGTCACCTCTGGATATTTTGTCTGTGCCTATTTGGGCTACGGCGTTCCCGTGATTCTAATTGGTTTTTTGTCTGAGCGTTTTGGCGTTGTCAATACCCTCGTCGGGTTTGGAGCCGTTTTGTTGATGAGTAATGCCTTATTGATTGTGGTCTATCAAAGACTCAAGCAAGCGAAACGATAGCACTGGATTGAGATGCACTGTACAAGCGATTAAAAGAGGAAATTTCTAAAATGGCACACATTTTGCATTTAGATTCAAGTCCAAGAGGAGAACGTTCTATTTCTCGTGCATTGACAAAACAGTTCGTCAACGTCTGGAAACAGATTCATCCAGACGATGCGATTACCTACCGAGATTTGGGACGATATCCAGTGCCACCGATCGATGAAGCCTGGATCGCCGCAGCATTCAGCCCTCCGGATCAACTCACGCCATCGTTGGAAGCGGCTCTGATGATGTCAGATGAGTTAATTGAGGAATTGCTGACTGCAAACCTCTATGTTTTTGGGGTTCCGATGTACAACTACAGTGTTCCTGCCAGCTTCAAAGCTTATATCGATCAGGTGGTGCGAGTGAGGCGCACATTTGTGGTCGGTGCCGATGGCTACGAAGGACTGCTGAAAGACAAAAAGGCGTTGGTGATTACCACACGGGGCGGGAGCTACGCAGGTGAACCGCTCGACTTTCAAGAACCTTACTTACGGGCAGTCTTCGACTTTATTGGCATTACCGATATCACATTCATCCATGCCGAAAATTTAGCAATGGGTGCAGATGAACGTCAATTCTCTATTGCCACTGCTCATAAAGTGATCCATCAGGTAATTGCTGCTTGGAAACCTGAGTCCAGCAACCTGTCGTACTGGTAGAAAACTCCTGAATCTTCCCTCTTCTAGCTTCCATCTGCCTAATCGGCTGAATTTTACATTGCTTACAACACTTCTGTCCTCTATGCTTGGCACTAATTATGATGAATCGCACCATTGTTTGGTTAATGGCGATCACTAGCGGGGCTGCTGCCGCCAATCTGTATTACAATCAACCCCTGCTTGCAGCGATCGCCCAAAGTCTCAACGCTTCAGTTCAAGATGCAGGATTAATTCCCACTCTGGGACAAATTGGCTATGCGTTAGGAAACTTGCTCATCGTTCCGCTGGGTGATCTTTTGGAGCGCCGACGATTGATTGTCACGATGCTGATTGGAACTGCGATCGCTCTTGCTGCCGCCGCTGTTTCACCAACGATTACCTGGCTAGTGGTCGCCAGCTTGATCATTGGAGTCACCACGATCGTGCCACAAATTACAGTTCCGTTTGCAGCTTTGCTGGCTCCTCCAGCCGTGCGCGGTAAAGTAGTTGGCACGGTGATGAGTGGGCTGCTAATCGGTATTCTGCTAGCGCGGACGGTGAGTGGCTTTGTGGGTGCAGAGCTAGGTTGGCGAGCCATGTACTGGATTGCTAGTGGCGTGATGTTGATATTAGCGCTCGTACTATTTCGAGTGCTACCAAGGAGTCAGCCTGCGGTCGTTCTAACCTATCAGCAATTGATGCGATCGATGCTGAAACTGGTTCGAGAACCTGTGCTGCAAGAAGCTTCAATTACAGGAGCAGCGGCTTTTGGGGCTTTTAGCGTTTTTTGGAGTACTTTGATTTTCTTGTTGGAACAGCCGCCTTATCAATATGGCAGTGAAGTAGCAGGGCTATTTGGTCTCATTGGAGTAGTGGGAGCCGCTGCCGCTCCACTCGCTGGCAAGCTTGCGGACAAAAAAAGTCCGAGGTTGGCTGTAGCGCTAGGCTTGATCACGACAGCCCTATCCTTTCTGGTGTTCTGGCTATTTGGGTATAGGTTATGGGGTTTAGTTGTCGGCGTAATTTTGTTGGATTTGGGAGTTCAGGTGACAACGGTATCCAATCAAGCATTAATTTACAGGCTACCGGAAGAAACACACAGTCGTTTGAACGCACTATTTATCACGTTCTATTTTGTCGGTGGGGCGCTCGGCTCATTCCTCGGTGCTTATGGTTGGCAGCTTTGGCAGTGGAATGGAGTTTGTGCTGCTGGAGCGTTGCTCCTGTTTGTTGCTTTCATTGCTTTTCTGACTAAACGTAAGCATCGCAAGTTTAAGTATGAACCTTGAAATGACCCCTTCGATTTACATTGAATTCTAGAGTGATCGCTAATCATTCACCCAATACAAATAATGCTAAAACACCAACAGGCACGATTGCTTGCCTCTCTACTGCTGTGGGCAATTTTTCATCCCACTACACTGGCACAAACGGCTTCACCGAACAACACAACGGTTGATCCGATGCTTCCACCAGCTCAAGCAACTGAATCTATTCAAGAACGAATCACCTCGGTCAATCAACTTGCTGACGTACAACCGACCGACTGGGCATTTCAAGCCTTGCAATCGCTAGTTGAGCGGTATGACTGCATTACTGGATATCCTGACCGTGCATTTCAGGGCAATCGATCATTCACCCGTTATGAGTTTGCGTCAGGGCTAAATGCCTGCCTCGATCGCGTCACCGCATTACTAGCTGCAAACACTAACAGTTTGGTGCAGCAAGAAGACTTAGAAACACTGCGTCGCTTACAGGAAGCATTTTCCGCAGAACTGGCGACGTTGCGAGGTCGGGTCGATGCGTTAGAATCACGTGCTGCCACCCTTGAACGGCAACAGTTTTCAACCACAACGAAGCTTCAAGGCATTATTGTCATGGCAGCGAATGCAGGTGGTTTTGCAGGCGATCGGATTGTCGATATCAATGGCAATCTGATTACAGACTCTCAGCCCAACGCCACGATGTTGTATCGCGCTAGCCTCGTACTTAACACCAGTTTCACAGGCACTGATCAACTACAGATCTTAATTGAAGCGGGCAGCGAAGGCATTGGAGACAACACAGCAGGTTATCTAGAGCCGACCTTGGGCAGTGTGCTGGATTATTCAGCCAAACCGCCCACAGGCAGTAGCTTTGGTTTGAGCCGAGTTTTCTATACGTTCCAACCATCTCGCGATCTTGAAGTTTCTGCTGGACCTGTGATCACTCTGACAGATTATGTCGATCGCAGCGGCTACGCCAATCTTAGTTTTCGCGACTTCAATACCCTCGCATTCATGAACAACTATGTGCTCCTTCCCGTCAGCGGTTTGGGTGCAGGAGGGGCAGCCAGATGGCGACCTAACAATGGAGCTTTGTCGTTGAGTGCGGCGTATGTGGCAGCAGAGGCACAGAATCCGGGCAATCAAGGTCCGGTGCGGGCAATCAACCCAATTAGCCAAGTCTTGTACCCCAACAGTCGAGGGGAAAGTGGTTTATTTGGCGATACTCATCAAGGTGTAGTTGAAATAGAGTATGCTCCATCTACAAATTTTATCTTGCGCTTGCAGTATGCTGGAGGGCAAGTGTTAGACAATCGCTTTAATGCGATCGGTGTCAATCTTGAATGGACACTTTCACCCCAGTTCGGCATCTTTGGACGTTACGGCTATAGTTGGTACAATAATACTGTCTTTGGCGATCTCAATCCCCAGTACTGGATGACTGGAATTACGGTGAGAGATTTGTTTAAGCCTGGTGCTCTAGCAGGATTGGCAGCCGGTCAACCCTTTGTAGAAGGTAGCGTTGGCACTGGTACACAGACCAATTTTGAAGCATTCTACCGTTTTCCGATCAATGACAATATTCATATCTCTCCAGTGGTGCAAGTGATTTCCCATTCTGGGAATCAAGCTGCAAATGGCACGATTTTTTCAGGTACACTTCGCACTGTTTTCTCGTTCTAATAAGCTTCGTTTAGCAAAGAAGGGAATGGAGATCGTGCATCAAAGGTAGAGCGAAATCAGCAATCACTTTCTTAATCAAACAACTCTCGATAAACGTAAGCAAACCTCGATCGATCGCCCCCACTCGCAGGTCTCGCATACGTCGCCTGATTCCGAATCGCCTGCATCTGCTCAGATTCCCGTTCCATCGCTGGTGTGAACTGCTGTCGCTGCCCCAACAGGTCCCCCAGTTCAATCTGCCCTGGTTTGCCCTTGTAAAACGCCTCCTCTGCACAACGGAGTACCGCATTCCCAATCTCAGCAGGGGTGCAAATGCGGTACTCCGTCAAAAGCCTACGCCATTGGTCATCTGTCCAGGACAATTGACTGTTCTCTCGAAATGCCGGGAAGTACTTTGCCAGATGCAGATTGAACACCTCACACCTGGCTCCCTCGTGGGGCAGATCGATAAAGAAAATGTCATCAAACCGACGTACCAGTTCGGGCGGTAGCATTCCCAGACGATTGACGGTCGCGATCGTGTAGATCGGCTCCTGGTGTTCCTGCATCCAGGTCAGTAGAGTTGCCGACAGACGACGGGCGATTCCGCCATCAACGTTAGAGTCCCAACCTGCAAAACCCTTGTCAAAGTCATCCCAGTAAAGGACACAGGGAGCCAGAGACGTGACCACCGCAATAAACTCCTTCAAAGCGCGATCGGGGTTTGGGCTATTCAAGAGAATGCCCCAATTTGCCGCCAGCAAAGGCAACCCCATCTTCTTAGCTGCCAGTTTGGCAGAAAGGCTTTTGCCCGTACCAGGTGGTCCCCACAGCACCATCCCTGTGGGCAAGCTCAGCCCATACTGTTGAGCTTCGGGTCGGAGCAGAGAAGCGATCGCTTCCAATCGGCGCTCCAATAAATCCAATCCAGCAGCACTGGGTACATCTGGTTCTGCAATATACTCCAGCCCACGTCCCCGCAGCTTGTTGATCTTGTGATCCAGAATCAATTGAACCAACGGCTCAGGGGTATCCGCAAACGTCAGCAGCCTGCCCAGCACCATTTCAATCTCACCCACTGGCAACCCCTGACAAGCCGTAATCAATCGTTGCTGAGCTTCAGAGTCATCCTTGCCAATCCAAGGATGCTGGCTACAGAACTGAGTCGCGATCGCTTCTACCTGATGGCGATCGGGCAATGAATGAGACAGCACGGGAATAAACGGCTGAAGTTCCAATGGTAATTGAACATAGGTTTCCAGCAAGACCCAATAATGGGGCAGCGGGTTCCACAGCGCCTGGTGGTAAGCATTCAAGAGTTGGTAGCAACGTTGCTGGCTAATCTCCGCCACAGTGCTATTCAAAACCCCTTCCAGAAGATAAATGCCTGGTTCCGGCTGGTCTAGCAAGGATTGGAGGATGTCTTGCTCTATCGTTTGCGTTGTGGGTTGTAGAATGAGGCTCCTGTGAGGTGCTACCAACTGCTGAAGCGCTGAGTAACCAGGATTCCAGACATAAACTGGGAGCGATTTTGCCTTACCCCAATGATAAAACTGGCTCAACACCGCCATCCAATCCGGAGTCTGATATTCCAGCGCCACGATCGGAGCGTTCTGCTCGATCAGTTTTATCCAATCCTGCAACTGCCGCATAAGCTAAAGCTGTAAGGGTTCTCACTGTTTCTAGCGAACTGGGTTTCATTCAGTCCTCAACCAAGTGGACACTTCTAAAATGACTGATCATACTTCCAATAGAGGGAAATGCCGCTAATGCGGCGAGGGAGTGAAATCCTCAAATTTGGGAGTTTATAAAATGGCAACAACTACAAAACCTCGCACCCCTAACGGTACTCGCAACGGTGCTACCTCCAAAACGGCTAAACCTAACGGCACAGCTTCCAAAGCACCCACTGTTGATGGAGCACCGGGAACTAACGCATCAGCACTGCTAAAAGAACTGCGGAATCTGGTGTTTAAGGAATACGGCGTGAAGCTGCAACTCCGGGATGCTCGTGTCTCCACCAAAATTGGGCACGCAACTCGCGAAAAGCTCGGACTCGATCTTGCTGCCCAGGTGAAAAAGAAAGGCGGTAACAAAAAGTTCGATTGGCAGCGATGGAATACGAAGGTGTTCCCGCGACTGTTCGGACAACCGGACGCGCTGAAGTATCCACCAGAAGTGGTGGCGATCCTCATGAGCTTGCTGTATGACACCATTCGGACTGATCCAGAGCAAGCCGTTGCAGATCTGGTGGAATTCAACCGGGCATCGTTGGAGCGCCGTAACTCATTTCAAGCAGAGCAGGATGACGAACTGGATGATTTAGATAACGAACTGGATGACGATCTTAGTGATGAACTAGATGACGAAGCCGAGGATGAACTGGACGATGACTCGGATGAGGAGTTAGACGAGGATCTAGACGAAGAAGAGGACGAATAACACATTCGGCTCCGCTCACTGCTTGATTGCATACCCTGTATTAGTTTGACTGATGCAGGGTTCTTTTTTTCCGCCCACCTCCCTGATCCGCTTCAGCAAAAAGCAGCAACAACTGCGGTGGGAATGAAATGTTGGACTGCACAAAGCAGGCATCTGTCGATGCGATCACTGTGAGAAATCCAACTCATTAATAAAGGAGCAATTCTCATGGTTACTACAACTGCAACGCGCAAATCTGCAAAAGCCGCTGCACACAAAGCACCGAAGCACATGCCCGCTTTGCAACGGGTGATCCCCTATCAGGAGAAAGTTCGACTGATGGTGATTGAAGTGTTACGGGAAGAACCTGGACGAGAACTGGCGGCATCCGCTCGGTTCAACGGACAGGAGTTTGATTGGGAACAGCACAATGCTCAGTTCCGCAAGGACTATGCTGAAACCTCTCTGCGGGATCTGTTGACCTACGCTCGCAAGCTCTACGGATTGCAAAATCTGGATGAAGTGCGCGATCGCCGTGCAGCCCACAAAGCAACCCGCACGGGGCGCTTGAATGCGCTCAATGGTTTGAGTGCCACAGCGGATGACTTGGATACGGATGAAGAGTTTGAAGTTGACCTAGAAGAGGACATCAACTTGGATGACTAGTTTCTGGACAGCTTCAGATCCTTAGCATCAAGCCCCGGCGATGAGTCGGGGTATTTCATTGCCCACCCACCCTCATCCCATCGAAAGTTAATTCTTAGTTCTAGCTATCTAAATTCTCATTATTAGCTAGAACTAAAGCTAAAGGCTCGCTGAATAGAGCGATCGCCTGTTCTAATGCTCCTTCTGCAACCTGAAGTTGAGTTTGAAGTTGGTGCAATCGATTGCGACGTTCAATTCCCAGCCGTCCTTCAGTGTTACGTAGATCATCGTCATGACTAAGGTGAATGACCTTGACTTTCTCTTCCTTCTCTTCTGGCTCAAAAATAGCTTGTCTGCTGGTGAGCTTGTTGTACCAGTAGGTTCCAGAGGGGCGTTTGACGTTGTAGCGGTGCGCCTCGCAGTTATCGGGAGCAATGTAGCAGCCTTCGGTGAATTGCTCTACATGCGATCGCAACTCTTGAATACGCATCTCAATTGATGCCGTTGAATCGGTTATGCCAAGGTTCTCTAGAGCTTGGGGACATCCTCTCTCCATTAACATCATGACGGCTGCCCACTGACGGCTAACACGAATCCGCTCCTGAATCCGCTCCCATTGCTGCTGTGCTTCCTGCCGTTGAACTTCCCGAACCCGAATGAGTTCAACTTCCTCTTCAGGAGTCAGTTCAGAGGCAGATCCGCAGGTTTCATAGTTGGGGCAGTCCTTCGACTCCAAACCAGGCTAGAGCATTATAGCGGCACACGAGAAGCCAAAGCCGCACTTTTTCTTGGGCATAAGTTTTTGTTCTAGCTATCATTTTTAATTATAAAGCTAGAACTAGAGTTTCCCAAATACTCTCTCGATAAACGCTTGAACCAATTATCCAAGAGCGCTTGGACAATTAAATCGTTCTTCTACAGCCGGTAAAGTAGTACCGTTGTCTTCTGTCTTGACCAAGCAGGTAATCTACCTCGTCGCACGGTATAGTAAGGTCTGAATGAAGCTCCCTGTAATGTTTTGTGAAAGGAATGGCAAGTAATCTATCCTCAGATAGCTATGGTCGCTTTCTGGATGATCTCAAAGAATGGATTCAGAGTGCCCAACTGCGGTCGCTGCCCGCAGTCAACCGGGAACTCGTGACTCTGTATTGGAGAATTGGGTGTGCCATTCTCGCTAAGCAGCAGCAGGAAGGTTGGGGAGCTAAGGTAATTGAACGATTGTCCAAGGACTTGAAACACGCTTTTCCAGAAATGAAAGGCTTTTCTCGCTCTAATTTGCTCTATATGAGAGCCTTTGCCCAAGCATTTCCTGACGAAACCGTAATTCAGGCTGTTATGGGACAAGTTACCTGGTATCACAATATTGCTCTGTTGGATAAGCTGAAAGCCAATGAAGAACGACTGTGGTATGCCCAGCAAACGATCGTACATGGCTGGAGCCGTAGTGCCCTGGTTCACCAGATTGAAAGCGGTTTGCATCAACGAGTTGGAAATGCCGTTAATAATTTTGACCATACGTTACCTCAAAGCCAATCTGATCTAGCCCGCCAGATCTTAAAAAGTCCCTACAATTTTGCATTTCTGGAACTCGCAGAGGCTGCTCAAGAACGGGATTTTGAACGGGCGTTGGTGGAGCACATTCGTGATTTTTTGCTGGAACTGGGCGTTGGTTTCTCTTTTCTGGGTAGCCAGTATTCGCTCGAAGTAGGCGGCAAGGAATATAAACTCGATTTACTATTCGTGCGACCCGTTGACCTCAAAACCAATTCTTTCGGATTGGGTGGAGGTCAAATGA
>NZ_JBJPHS010000124.1:0-16803 GCF_052939495.1 Phormidesmis sp. 146-12
CCCCAGAATGGGGGATTTAGGGGGCTGAAGCCGACTAGAACGAAGTGAGTATAGGCTTGTGTATACACCGTAGCTTTTTAAAGGGGGCTAGGGGGGATCGAATTGCGAGTACTTTACTAGAAGATGTTTGTTTGCAATCGACTAAGACGATTAGATCTCTCGCCAGAAAATTCCTAATGTGGCGGTAATGAAGTATTTGAAAGCATTCAATATACCTGCCACCTTTTCTAAACTACAAGGCAGACTTCGTTCTAATAGGTGCGGTTTTAACCGCCAGCCTTCGTGCAAAATAGAAGTCATCGCCCTGTCGTTTGCCGCCTTATGCATCCCTTCGTCTTTCAACCTGATCCGCCCTTGTCGCCCAGAGAGACCCTGCCGACGATGTATGATCTGCCCAGTGAAGACCCAGAGGAACCCGGATTGCCCGACGCATTTCATGACCTCCAGCCCCAGCTTTTGAGTCGCACTTTGCGGTTGGTTGATTATGCCAGCGATCGCACTTTTACAGGCACCAACCTCAATCTTTACTACGATGCTCGTCACCTCCAATGGCACAAGCGCCCCGACTGGTTTTTAGTGCTAGACGTGCCGCGTCTGTATGATGGTCACGATATGCGTTCTAGCTATGTGGTCTGGCAAGAAGCCGTCCATCCTTTTGTCGTTGTTGAGCTACTATCACCTAGCACCGAAAAAGAAGACCTCGGCGAGAATGCTTCCCCTGAACCATCCGAAACCTCAATCGTTTTGGAATCTGCCAACGGACAGCCCATGTCAGAAAAGCCACCTCGCAAATGGGATGTGTACGAAAAGATTTTGCGCGTTCCTTACTACATTGTTTTTAGCCGCTACACCAATCAACTACGCTTCTTTCAACTGACAGGCGGACATTATCAAGAACAATCTGTTGAGAGCGATCGCCTCTGGATTCCCGAAATCAAACTAGGATTGGGTCTCTGGCAAGGCAGCTTTGAAGGCATCGACCCCTTGCGGGTATCTCGAAGAGATCGCCTGTGGCTGCGCTGGTATGACGAGCAGGGCGATTGGGTTTTGACCGATGCTGAATACGAACGACAACAAGCTGAACAGGAACGACAACGCGCCCTCGAAGCGGAGACACAGCTAAAACAAGTGGTGTTGAACTTGATACAGTCCGGCATGACGATCGCTCAAGTCGCCCAACTGACGAGACTCTCTGAGGTTACGATCAAGCGATTAACCAGTGAAGAGTTGTAGAAAGGAACGTCTGGTTTCAGGGATGAAACGATCGGGCGTGGTGTTCGCAGAGCCAGAGGTAATCGCCTTCTGGGGTGAGGACTTTTTTGAGGTTGCCCCATTGTTTGCTGGGATCTTTTTGTTCTAGCAGTTGGCGTAGGGCACGCAGGGCAGACCCGTCTAGAGTTTCCAGGGGACGAGGTGAGGCTGTTCCCCTTTCGGGGTAATCGCTTCCTAGTGCGGTGTCGATGTCGTCGAGATCGCCTGTTTTGAGGGTTGGGAGTTTGCCGGATAGTTCTTTTGCCAGGTCAATGTCGCTTTTGAACATGGCTTCGTAGTCTTTGGCTTCGATTACGCCCAGCCAAGGGCCGATGAGTGGGGTGGCAAATTTGAGAACTCCGACCATGCGGCGGTAGTAGGGGGCGATCGCTTTGAGCCATTTTTGGGGTTCGTCGATGGGGTAGAGTCCGCAGGGCTTTTGGGGGCCGTCGGGGTCAAGGGTGGGGTGCATACATCCGGGCATCTGGCAGTACAGTTGCAGATTGATGCGTTGCGTACCGAGTTCTTGTTCCCAGGCTTTTTTGAGACGAGAACGATCGTCGGGGCGCAAGACAAATACATTGGGACAGTGGGATTCGATCAGTTTTTGTTGTTGTCGAAATTGCCGCAGGAATTGACTTTGTACCAGTTCTCGTAACTCGGATTGTCCTTCCTGGATTTTGTCTAATCTCGCTAGAACGGCATCCTGGGTTGTCCAGTGCAAGCCAAATAGCAGTCGGTTAACGGAAATGTCCTCTAGACAAGACGGACATTCGATCGCTTCTTTGGGCGGGGTGCGTTCCAGTCGCTTAACCAGATTGGCGTAGTCAAATTCGTGGGTGCAACTGACATGAGTGGGGTCTGGGCAGGGAATCAAGCGAGTGATTTGTAAACCGGGGTAGCGGCGTAGGGTGAGTTCGATGCCTTCTTTTAGGAGATCGAAGAAACTGTGGGGCATGGCACCGCGCACGGTGAGTTGTAGATATTCGGCGTTGGTGCGATCGTCTCGTCCAATTTTGGTCAAGGCCAAATGCTTTTGTTCGGTGTCCCGAAACAAGACTCCAGTACGCCAGTGGATGCCGCGTCGTTCGCTTTGGTCGATCGTGAAACGGTGTTGACGGGCGATAAACCAGGTGGGAATGCCGGGTAAGACTTCACTGAGTTGAAACTTCATCGAGATTTCTTTGCAGTTGGGTTCTTGGTGTTTGGCGTTCCACATCGGTTCGTAGTCGGGTGGCTCAAAGGGGAGCCGTTCGACAATCAGGCTGATGTCTTTGTTTTCGAGGGTGCGGTAGGAGAGGTCAAAGCGCTCCATGAGCCGTAGAAAGTGGTCGCGGATCGGTGCATCGAGATCTTTCCAGAGTTGATCCATACAGGGGCGGGTGAAGATGCCATTGCGACGGATTACTTCGTCTGATTCCAAAACTCGGCTGATGTGTTCTGTCACCCATTGGGGTTTGAAGATGACGAAATCGTTGAGGTCGTCGTTGTCTTGAAAGAAGAGAATATCTCCGAGTTCGTGGAGCCATCGCCCTAAGACTTGCTGGCTGAAGGCTTCTACCTGATGGCGGGTCATCAATTTCCACAACTTTTGAGGAGTCGTGTATTTTTGGCTAACGGCGCGAATGGCATTGGCAGTGTTGAGCCAGGTAGAGGGCCAGAGTTCGCCCATTAATGGAAGTTGTGCGGCTGCGTTTGTAATGGTCTGTCGCAAATGCTCAAAGCCTGTGCGATCGCGGTTGCTGATTTCACACTGTCCGATAATTTGGGGAAACTGTTGTTGCAGTTCGCTGAGGGGTAAATCAGCATCCCTTCCTTCTTCGACGTGGGTGGCGACAAGTAAAATGGGGGAGTCGGGAGCGTTGGCGCGAATGGTTTTGAGCCAGTAAATTAGCCTGCAAGGTTCCCATCCTGCACGGGCGCTCCAGACTAGCAGAAACAGGGAACGGTTGGTGAGAAAAAACTGATGGGTGGCGTGGTAGATGTCTTGACCGCCAAAATCCCAGGTATTCAAGGTCATCGTGACATTTGTTTTGACTGGGTGAGCCAATGGGAGCGGACGAATGGCAATGCCGTGGGTGGTGTTGAGTTGGGGATCAAAGGGTTCGCCTTGCAGCCCTCTCAACAGTTCTGTTTTACCGATCTGTCCCTGTCCGACGACCAACAGTTTAGAAATCCACTGTTCGGTTAGATCTTCCCGTAGATACGCCAAAATTGCGGCGGTGCCCTGCTCCACAACCTCTGGTGGGGGAAACGTTAAGGGATTGTTATGGAGGGGAAGCACTACCAGATTGGACAGTTGACCCAATTCCTTCGGCACCGCTGTCAGTTGATTTTGGAAGAGGTAAAGAACTGTCAGATTGGACAATTGACCCACTTCTTTTGGCACTACAGTCAGTTGATTGTCGTAGAGGTAAAGCTCTGTCAGATTGGACAATTGACCCACTTCTTTTGGCACTACAGTCAGTTGATTGTCGTGGAGATAAAGCCGAGTCAGATTGGACAGCTGACCCACTTCTTTTGGCACCGCAACCAGTTGATTGCTGGCAAGGTGAAGCGCTGTCAGATTGGACAGTTGACCCAACTCCTTTGGCACCGCTGTCAGTTGATTTTGGAAGAGGCAAAGAACTGTCAAATTGGACAATTGCCCCAACTCCTTTGGCACCGCACTCAGTTGATTTTCGCTGAGGGAAAGCCACGTCAGATTCGTGAGTTGCCAGAGTTCAGCGGGGAGTTCTGTTAAACCTTTGCCAGAAAGATCTAACTTCGTCTGTTTGGTTTGGGCAGCATGGTCAATGATTTCGAGTAGTTCTGCCTGGTTCATGGACGGGAAGCAAACGGGGTAGAGAAAGAGTGAAGGGAGAGAATAAGGGATGAAGGGTGAGACGGTGATCAATCACCGATGGAAGTCCTAAACTTCGGATCTACGATGACGATCCCATCAGGTTGAAAGACCTGCCAATCATCAACGTCATAGGTATAAACTTGTCGCACTCCCGCAACTAATGCTGTTGCAGCGTGCCTTGCGTCATGAATTCGGCGAGCCGTTAATCGATAATTTGCAGCAAAGCCAACACTCCTACCGATGTGCAGGCAGCAAACTCTCCTCGCCGAGCCGCCTCGACAATTGGACGGGCTTCAGCATGACGCGAATCGCCACTCAGCAATGCACCAATAAAAAGTCCTGCATCTAAAAACACCCAATCTGTTGTACTCATGGGTAAATCTCATCTTTCCAACCTTTTGGCACATGGCCTTCTAACACAGGCAATGGCTGCAATTTTGGCTTAGGTTGTATGGTCACCGCCTCCCCATCTGGAAACTGCACGGTGAGGGTGCCTTCTTGCAGCGCCCTACCCAGAAATTCTTCAATCGAGATTCCTGCAAGCTGATCAAGTGTAATTACTGGTGTCGCATCCATCATCAGTCGTTCCATGTCTATACAACTTAGCGCTCTGCATTTTTCAAAGCGATTAGAAAAGAAGATTCGTTGAGTTTATGGTAATGGGAAATCGAGTGAAGAATATGGGGCAGAGGGCGCGATCGCACTTCTTTGAGTTGTCATCCTTCCCCACTCAATTGTCACCGCTCAACATTAAATTGTCACGGCTCACAACGCTAATGCGTTAACCCTCTTTGGCTTTGTGCTTGCTCACAATGGCATTGTCATCCCACACCCATCAATTGTTTTTGCTGACAAAGCGATCGTGTTCACTCACATTGACATTGTTTCGGCTGACAAAGCGATCGCACCCCGCAGCATTGACATGGCACAAAGATCCGTAGCTTCGTTAACAAAACAGTTCTATTGGGCACAATAAACTCATCATTTACTACGGAGAAAATCCATGTCACCCCAAAACACTAGCCGTCGTCTACCCAACCAATCGCTCAACCAGGATGTTGACTCACTCAACGGCTTCAACACCATTCGCGACTACAGCACCAAACGCCCAGAAGCCACCCCCCAGGCCCTACAGCAAACCTATCAAGCAATGCTGGCATCCCAGCAAGCCGAAACCGAACAACTTGCCCTCTATCGCGCCGCCGCCGATGCCGCCCGTCTCGCAGAATGGGACTTTCACAACGCAGTGTTGGCCATGAAAGATGTGGTGCGAGGACAATTTGGTGCAGACAGCAACGAAGCACAAGCCGTTGGGTTAAAAAAGAAATCAGACCGCAAACGCCCCACCCGCCAAAAAGCTGCCGCTGCTAACTAGCAGATTGGGCTTATCTGATATCAAAGTCAGTTCAACAGATTTTTTCGCTTCGTTGCTGAGGGAGTCGCCCCTAAATCCCCCATTCTGGAGGACTTTGAATCAGCGTAATTTCTTTGAACTCTGAAACTTTTTCTTGGTCAAAGTCCCCCAATTTTGGGGGATTTAGGGGGCTGAAGCCGATTGAAACGAAGCGAGTTACTCTCATCGAACTGACCTGATATTAAGGTGAATTCGATAAATCCTGGCGAACCGCCCCCCAACCCCCAATTCTGGGGGAGCCGAAGTTCAAAGTTCCCTCGCTCTCACCCATCCAAGCCCCAGACGGGAAAGCAATTCTCTTCTAGAAACCCTTCACGATCGCAGCAGTTCTTTAACCACAATCAGACAGTCTGGAAACGCTAGAGGTGCAATAGTCAACGCTTCTGACAAAATTGTTTCGCTTTGATAGCCCGTTGCATTGGGCATCCGAAACACATGCAGCTTACGATCGTTCACATCCAACACCCAATAGTCCGCAATGCCTGAGCGACCATACGCCAGAGCCTTCGTCTCGCAGTCAAACTTCAGGCCCGTATCTGCCACCTCAATTAGCAGAAAAACTTCAGCAGGTGTGGGATGGTGATCTTCGTAATACAGCGGATCAGGACGCACCACCGCTACATCGGGTTCTGGTTCAGAATAATCGTCAAGCCGGATCGGATCTTGCAGACAAATCAAAACCCGATCGCCCAAACGCTCCTTCAACAGATGGTTAACTCGGCTAACTGCGGCACGATGAGCAGTTCCTTTCGCTGCCATCTTAATAATTTGACCTTCTAACAACTCAACGCGCTCATCTGGGTGCAAAATTCCAGCCTCTGACATGCGGTGATAATCTTGCACCGAAATTTGCCGAAGGGCGATCGCAGGATTCATAAGCAGTTAGCCTTCAAAATCAACACTGTTTAATCGACACTATTCAATCAACACTACTCAACCGTAACGCTCTTAGCCAGGTTACGAGGCTGATCGACATCCAAGCCGCGTCGCGCTGCAATGTGATAAGCCAGCAGTTGAAGTGGAATCACCGTCAGAATGGGAGACAGCACCTCATCCACATGGGGCACCGGAATCAACGTGTCAAACGTGTCAGCCGCTTCTTGCTCATCCATCGGAGTCACCCCAATCAATCGAGCATCTCGCGCCCTGGCTTCTTGGGCATTAGAGAGAACCTTTTCGTAAACCGTTCCGGGCATCGCGATCGTCACCACGGGCACTTTGGCATCCAATAGGGCGATCGGGCCGTGTTTCATTTCACCCGCTGGATAGCCTTCGGCGTGGATGTAGCTGATTTCTTTGAGCTTGAGGGCCCCTTCGAGAGCGATCGGAAAGTTGATGCCTCGTCCCAAGAAAATAAAGTCTTGAGTCTCTGCAAAGTCGTGGGCTAACTGTTCGATGTAGCGCTCCTGGCTTTCGAGAACGATCTCCATCTGAGCAGGAAGCTGACGCAATCCGACGAGCAGGGTTTCCAGTTCTGCGGGTGATTTGGCTTGACGGCGATAGGTGAGATCCAATGCCAGCGCATAAAATGCCATCACTTGAGCCACAAATGTTTTAGTAGCCGCAACGCCGATCTCGATGCCCGCATGGGTGTCAATGATATTGGGGATCAAGTGACCCAGCGAACTTTCGGGACGGTTGGTGATGCCGAGTAGACGAGCTTCTAGACCCGAATCGGGAGCAAAGGTCGATCGCCGCTTCTTCTCCATTTCTAGCGCGGCTAAGGTGTCAGCAGTTTCGCCAGATTGGGTGACTCCGATCGTCAGGGTGTTGGGCACGATCGGGGCGGGCGCATAGCGACATTCTGAAGCGTAATGAACGGTTGTAGACACGCCAGCCAGTTGTTCGAGCAGATATTTCCCGACCAGTCCTGCGTGCCAGCTTGTGCCACAGGCGACGATTTGAATGTGTCCCAGGTTATCGAGCAAGCGATCGGCTAATCCCAGAGTGACGGGCGGTTTATTAATAGCGGCATCGGCGGCTGTCCAATCTCCATCAAAGTAGGCTTCTAGACAGGCTCTCACGACTCCCGGCTGCTCGTAGATTTCTTTGAGCATGAAGTGTTTGAAGCCCTGTTTCTCGACCATGACCGGGTTCCAGTTGAGCGTACGGGGATTTTTTTTGAGTCTGTGCCCGTCAAAGCTGTAGATCTCAACGCCGAGCGGAGTCATACGGGCGATTTCACCATTCTCAAGCGGCAAAACGGCACGGGTGTAAGGCACCAAAGCAGGCGTATCGGACGCGCAGTAAAATTCTCCTTGCCCAAATCCCAGAACGACGGGAGCCTGTTGACGGGCGACGATTAATTCATCGGGATGGTCGGCAGAAATGACGGCGATCGCAAACGCCCCGTGCAGTTGATTCACCACCAGGCGGACGGCTTCGAGGAGTGAGGAGTGAGGAGCGAGGAGTGAAGAGTCCTGTTTAGAGAGGGCGAGTTGTTCGGCGATCAGGTGGGGAATGACTTCGGTGTCGGTGTCAGAGCGAAATTGGCAGCCTCGGCTTTTGAGGTCTTCGCGCAGGTCTCGATAGTTTTCGATGATGCCGTTTTGGATGACTGCGATGCGCTGATCGGTATCCATGTGGGGGTGGGCGTTATATTCTTCGGGCTTGCCGTGGGTTGCCCATCGAGTGTGAGCGATGCCGATGCGAGCAGGGTTGTCTTCGCCAGCCAGTTTTTCTTCGAGATTAATCAGCTTGCCCTTGGCGCGGACACAGTGAATTTCACCCTCCAAAACGGTCGCAATCCCGGCAGAGTCATAGCCTCGATACTCTAGTTTGCGTAACCCTTCGAGCAAAATGCCGCTGGCTGCCTGGGTTCCGATGTAGCCGACAATTCCGCACATATGAGTTCACTCCTTAAAGAATCGGATCGTGACGTTCTCCGCTAATTTAGCCTGAGTTTGTGCAAGATACCAGACTGAAGGACAGATAATTTGCAACGGAGCTTCTACCGGGTGGCTGCTTAAAGGAATTAGAAACATCCCACTCACTCTCAGCTTCTTTACACTTTTGTTTCACACACAGCTAACGATTAGTAAGTTTGATCATTTTGATCACTAGTCCAGGTTGAGGTGAGAACACAAAAATCTACTAAGGAATGAGACTTGAATAAAACCGACCCTTGCGTAGGGTGTGTTAGAACAGAGCGATCGCGGATAGCTCCACATTCTTAATGTAAAAATCCTAATGTAAAACTCAAAGTAATCATGAATAGATTTGTCATCTTATGGAGTTTAATTAGTCCTGGATGTGTGAGCCTGATCGCAAGTGTGCTTTGGTTTTATCGACTGTCTTGGTATCCGGGATATCCTGATATTTGGATCTCGATCGCTGTCTATCTAGCTTATTGGCTCCCACTGGGAGTACTACAAGGAGTCTTGTTATTCTGGAAATTTCGAGATCAGCAATTTGCATATCGATGGTTCTTGACAACCACTACAACTGGGGTTCTCGTGATGCTATCGCATGATCTCTCTCTAGCCTTGATGGGTGCTGATACGAGAGGGCAAGGCGCACTAATTCTAATCCTTAGCCTGCCGTGTTTAGCAGCTTTGGGTGGGCCAATCTTAGGATTAGCCCAGTTTTTGCTGATCCGAAATTGCTATCAAACCTATCTGAGACTAAATCACCTGACCAGCAAGTGGTTTGCGAGAAGCTTTTTGTCATGGGCGATCGGGTTTACTGGAATTTTAATTGCAATGAGCACTGACATGCTGCCTGCGTTGCTTCTTTTAGTTGCATTTGGCAGTGCCTTAAAAGGGTGGTTTATTCAAAAGCATTTAAGGGTGTAAATGCGGCCTCGTGATTGACTGACAAAAGTTCTAAACCCCAATTTACTAGAGGTCAAGGCTGGCACGCCTAAAAGAACGAAGTCTGCCTCGTAGCTAGATTTATGCAGAGTTTTATTAATTCGCGAAGGCGGATTTTGTTCTTGTGGCGGCGGCTTGAACTGCCAAGCTGGGAAAACGCCAGTTTTGTAAGGCACTCTAAAGCTTTGAAAATGAGCCAAACTTCCGAAAATTCTTCCTTCTGATGTGAAGCATAACCTGAGTTCTCTACAGCAATTTGCGGGTTTAGGTATGGCATCTACACGTTTATGAAGTTGTTCACAGCAGTTCCAATTCGACAGTCGTTCTATGAGTAAAGTTATCTCTTTAATGCACGCAGTTTTAATTATTGTAGGGTTGATCGCTGGAAGTGGAGGTATCTTGCGATCGCTCAGTCAGCAAAAAAGTCATCGTCAAGTTTTTAGAAACGCATTTAACAACCACTGGCAAGATGTGAGTGACTTACAGGTAGATAGTTCTGGAGTCTTTGAATTCAATACCGCTAACACAGTTATTCAATTTCGCAGCAGCAAAGAAATTCGTCTCAACCGCCCCGAACCAATGCAAACGCTCACGCCTGAACTGGCCTTAAAGATTTGGACTCCATCCCCCACTTGCCACAACTTTATTCGTCAGGGCGGCAACTTAAAAATTCTTTTTCGTCATGTTAGCAGGAGTGATAAACCTAATGGACTGTTGTTTATAAATCGGCCCAATACCAACGAGTACTGCTACCAAAACTAGAACTTTAGTTAACTAAGGAAAATACAATGTCAGAGAGCATAGACAGGTTGCAGTATGAAGACGATGACTTTGACAATGAACCTAGCACAGTACAAATATTTGAGCGTAGCGTGCACCACAACATGAGTTTGCATGACTATGAGGCATGGATTGATTGGGCAGAGCGCAGCCTTAAAGCAGGCAGTTGGGTGAGAACTAAAGTTAAACTTCGGCGGAGAGAATTGCACTCGATCGAACTCGGTCAAAAACTTCTCAAACGAATAATTCACGACTTGCAGGAGGTGGCAGACATCGAACAGAACATTCAAGAAGAGGGATCTAACTTGACACTTGTCTTAAAGCCCCGTATCTCCCAAAGTCTGCCGCGGGAATGATCTCTCTAAGGATCGTGGATTAAATAACTCCGAGATTTCACCCTCACCCTAGCCCTCTCCTCAAAGAGCTACCGTGTACACACAAGTCCGGAATCGCTTCGTTTCATCGGCTTCAGCCCCCTAAATCCCCCATTCTGGGGGACTTTGACAAAGGAAAGATTTCCAAAGTTCAAAGCCATGACGACAGCTCAAAGTCCCCCACTTGTGGGGGATTTAGGGGGCGAAGGGTCTCGGCAATGACGGATCAATCAACTTGTGTGTACACGGTAGCCCCAAAGAGAGGGAACTAGACTCTAGCCTCCTTCTTAGGAAGAAGGGTTGGCGAGGGCTTCGCCCCACTTTGTGAGGAGGGCGATCCGAAACTCTACAATTGTCGAAGTTATTTAATTCTCATTCCTAAGTCGCTTCTGCTCAAATCATTCTCTAATGCTAGAAATAAGGTGGCGGCTAGAAGATTTTAGGAGACTGCAATGCGCCTGGATGCTGGATGTGAGCTAGTTTATACGGCAAGTGCGCCAACCCCTCTGATTTTGATGTTGAGACCTCGCAGCGGGCTGGGTCAGTGGGTGTTTCGAGAAGACTATTTGTTAGAGCCGAGCGTTCTGATTACCGAGTACACCGATAGCTATGGCAACTTGTGTCAACGATTAGTCGCGCCACCCGGACGATTTCACATCCGCACCGTTTCGAGTGTTGAGACGGCAGATACGATCGACGTTGCCCCCGGCGCGCCCTATGTCCCGGCAGAGAATTTGCCCGATGAGGTGATTCGGTTTCTATTACCCAGTCGCTATTGTGAATCAGATAAGTTAGGCAGTTTGGCACTCAAAATTGTTGGAGATCAAACCCCTGGATATGATCAAGTAGAAGCGATTCGGCGGTGGATACAAGAGAATGTTGAATATCGCTATGGCACCAGTGATGCATCCACTTCAGCTAGTGAAACCGCAGAAAAACAAGTGGGGGTCTGTCGAGACTTTACCCATTTAGGAATGAGCCTTTGTCGCAGTTTGAATATTCCCGCTCGTATGGTGGTGGGCTATTTATATCAACTTGACCCAATGGATCTACACGCCTGGTTTGAAGCCTTTGTGGGCGATCGTTGGTACACCTTTGACGCAACCCAAAAAGAAGCACGGGGAAATCGCATTGCGATCGCTTATGGTCGAGATGCCGCAGATGTCGCACTGGCTACCCAGTTTGGAGCGATCGAGCTAAACGAGATGAAAGTTTGGGTGAGTGAATCTACTTCAAGTTAGACCCGTCTATTTAACCTTGGGGAGATGATTGTTTGTAGAGCTTAATGGTAGAAATAATTAGCACGCTATTTTTATTTCCTTAAGTGCCTTCCAGGAGAAGCTGAAAATGCATATTCCAGTCTCAACTTACAGGCTTCAGTTTACAGGTGCTTTTGGGTTTAACTCAGCCAGTCAGATTATTGAATATCTAGTCGAATTAGGGATTTCTGATCTCTACGCTTCGCCAATCTTTGCAGCTAATCAAGGCAGTACTCATGGATATGATGTCATTGACCCCAATCAGATCAATCCTGAACTAGGTACTGTCGAAGAATTTGAGGCGTTAGTCAATAAGGTTCAGTCTCATCAGTTGGGTTGGCTACAGGATATTGTCCCCAATCATATGGCCTATAGCAGTCACAATCGGCTGCTGATGGATGTTTTTGAGCATGGCTCTACTTCGGAATATTTTGAGTATTTTGATATTGCCTGGAATGCTCCTTTTGGAGATGATGGCGATCGCGTTCTCGCCCCACTGTTAGGAGATTTTTATGGAGATTGTTTAGAGCGAGGTGACCTTCAGCTTGAGTATGAACAGGGCAGTCTCAAGGTTGTCTATGGAAGTTTGAAGCTACCAATTCGGTTAGAGTCTTATCGTCATTTTATTCGACCTGATCTCGAAAGCTTGACTCAAAAGTTAGGTAAAGAAAATGCATCTCTGATCAAGCTGATAGGAGTGCTTTATATCATTGAAAATGTCTCATCAGTCGCACGCCAAGAACAAAGCAGTTTTGCTAAAGGAATTCTTTGGGAGTTATATCAAAGTGATTCAGACATCCAGGAGTTTTTGGATCAAAATCTTGAAGTTCTCAATGGTGAAAAAGGCAATTCCGAAAGCTTTGACGATTTAGACGAGTTACTTCACGAACAGTTTTTTCGACTTGCTTATTGGAAGACGGCCTCTGAGAGCATTAACTATCGAAGGTTTTTTGCGGTTAACGAACTCATTTCAGTTAGAGTAGAAAACCTGCAAACTTTTGAGAAGAGCCATGCTGCTATTAGTAAGTTAGTTCAAGAACAGAAGTTTACAGGTTTGAGAATCGATCACATTGATGGACTTTCTGATCCAGCTCAATATTTAGAGCGACTGAGGGAGAAGATGGGAGATGTCTACATTACGATCGAGAAGATCTTAGAACTCAAAGAAACCTTACCCGATTGGCAGATTCAAGGCACTTCTGGTTACGACTTCTTGAATTATGTAAACGGCATCTTTTGCAAACAAGATAATCAAGACGCGCTGACCAAAATCTATGCTGACATCGTAGGTTTAGAGTTTGATTATTCGCAACTGGTGCGTGAAAAGAAGCGACTCATTTTGGATAAAGATCTGCGGGGCGACTTAGCGAATCTTGCTCATCTGTTGAAGAACATTTCTAATCGCTATCGCTTTAGCAACGATTTTACAATCTATGGATTAGAAACCGCGATCGCTGAGATTCTCATTCTCTTTCCCATTTACAGAACCTACGTCAATCAACAGGGAATTGGTGAGGTCGATCGCGCCTACATTCAAGATGTCATTCAAGGAGCGCGAACAAACCTTCCGCTGCTGGTTCATGAATTAAACTTTATTGAAAAACTCTTATTACTGAACTACGACAATTCACTCACGCCAGCCCAAAAAGAGCAGTGGCTTTACTTTGTAATGCGAATACAGCAATACACGGGGCCATTGATGGCAAAAGGCGTTGAGGACACCGTTTTATATGTCTACAACCGTCTGATTTCATTGAACGAAGTGGGTGGAAATCCCAGTCATTTTGGCGTTGCGATCGCTGACTTTCATACCTTCAATCAAGCGCATCAGGCAAGATGGATTCATACCATGAATGCAACTGCGACTCACGACACCAAGCGCGGGGAAGATATGCGAGCCAGAATTAATGTTCTCTCTGAGATTCCGGAGGAATGGGCGCAGCAGGTTAACGTCTGGATGACACTCAATCAGTCTCAAAAAACAAAGCTTGACGGATTAGAGACGCCCGATCGCAACGACGAATATTTCTTTTATCAAACGCTGGTAGGTGCCTTTCCTTTTGATCAAACTGGACAAACTGATTTAGTCGATCGCCTCAAAGAATATATTGTCAAAGCGATTCGAGAGGCAAAGGTTAATACCACCTGGTTAACCAACAATACTGAATACGAGACTGCCTTCACTCGTTTTGTAGAATCGGTTTTAGAGCCTTCTGAACAGAATGAGTTTCTACAAAAGTTCATTCCTTTTCAGCAAAAGGTGGCTGACTATGGAATCTTCAATTCTCTGTCACAAACTTTATTAAAGATTACGGCTCCTGGTGTTCCCGATTTTTATCAGGGTGTTGAACTTTGGGAATTGAGTTTAGTTGACCCAGATAACCGTCGTCCGGTGGATTTTGAGCAGCGACGATCGCTCTTAAAAGAGCTCAAATCACGCGCCACAAAAGACCTTCCAGCCTTGCTTTCTGACCTACTCGATACTCGTCAAGATGGCAGAATTAAGTTATTTCTCACCTTCCAAGCACTACAAGCTAGAAAGGATTATTTAGAACTTTTTCAACAAGGTGATTATTTGCCATTGGAAGTGACAGGAAGATTCAAAGATTATGTTATTGCATTTGCTAGAAAGTTTGCAGATCACTATGCAGTGACGATCGTGCCTCGCTTTTTGACGGATGTGACTGAGCCAGGAAAGCCCCCGATCGGGTCTGTTTGGCAAGATACTTATATTCAACTTCCCGCATCAGCTAATTGGAAAGATGTTATTTCTGGACAGTCCTTAGAATCTGGAAAAAACATAGAAATTACACAAGTTCTACAACACTTCCCAGTTGCACTTTTGGTCAACGAAGACTGATTCTGGGTTAAAACGCCTTCTTAGTCTGCCTTCGCAGACTTCGTTCTTGTAGGCGCGGTTTGAACCGCCAGCCAAGCTAAAACGATCGCGCTTCGGACTCCAGTTTTGCTGTTTTAACGTGAATTCGATGGAGTTTTTCCGCTTCGTTATTGAGCGCTTCTGCCCCCCAACCCCCCAATTTTGGGGTAGGGTTGATTTATTCTAGGGAGAGAAAAGCGAACAGCCGATTCCCTCATTAGTTGCTAAGAACCATCCAAATGAAAGAATCAGGGTTTTGGGTTTCCTTGATTTTCCCTTAATCAGAATGAATCAGCCCTACCAATTTTGGGGGACTTTCGGACAAGATTTCTCGTTCAAAGTCCCCCAAAATTGGGGGATTTAGGGGGCTGCTCGGATTTGTAACCGCAGCGAGAGATCTCATCGAATTCACGTTGTTTTAAGCGAGAACTTTCCAGGTTCAAACAGGAACGGACACGTCGTGAAGCGAAGCTACCGCACTTTACGCTGCAACGGTGATGTTCTCGATCGCGCTACTCGGAGTTTTCCTAAAAGTTTTGCTGGTTAGGATATAAAAGTACAGAGTAAGGTGTCAATTGTCCTATGTTAGACCCAGCATCTTTTACGGCAGCGGCGATCGCCAAGTTAGCCTTCGACGAATTTATCAAGTCTGGTGCGGGAGAACTTGCCAAAAAGTCTTTGAGTGGTGCAATTGATCAAGTTAAACATCTACGCGATCGCATTCAAGCTAAATTTAAGGGCAACGATCGGGCCATTACCGCTTTGAGTGAGGTTGAGCAGCAGGGGACAGCGGCAGCGATCGAGAAAGCTGCGAAATATTTGGATCTTGAGATGACCGAAGATCCGGCATTTGCGACCGAAATTCAGCAACTCGCGCAACAGATTACGAATATTCAGAATCAGTCTAACTCCAGCCGCAAATATAACAACTACGGACGCGATCAAATCAATATCGAAACGATTCAAGGCGATCCCAAAATTGGCGGTTCATAGAATGGGACGACAATACGACAATCGAGGGCGCGATCAAATTAACTTCGAGACTGTTCAGGGGAATGTGATTCTTCCTGGAGATCGACGGGTGGAGCGATCGCGCAGTGAATCCATATTGCTCAGGGCAATGGCGGATGAGGTAACTTCTCGGTTGAGTCAATCGCTGCATAATGCGGTGCTAATCAATCTGGACAAGCAGATCCAACCCCAGCAGGTGAGGAATCCGCTCAGTGCCGAGATCAAAATTGGCGCGTTGCCGAGTCAGCCGTTGCCGCCGGGGACAGAAATTTTGGAGGTGTTTGAGCGAAGTGACATTTCAGGCAGACTTTTGATCTTGGGCGATCCGGGTGCGGGGAAAACGACGACGCTGCTGGATTTGGCAAAAGGATTGGTGGAGAGAGCGATCGACGATTCTGCGGCTCCGATTCCGGTGATCTTTGCGCTGTCGGCGTGGAAAGACCCAAAACAGGAGATGAAAGACTGGCTGATTGCAGAACTCAAGTCAAAGTATGGGGTTCGCATCGACATCGGCAAAAAATGGATCGAAGACAAGCTGCTTTTACCGCTATTGGATGGATTGGATGAGGTCAAGCCGGAGCATCAAGCGTCCTGTGTGACTGCGATTAATCGATTGTTGGGAAGCGACGATCGACCTTCTGATTTGGTGGTCTGTAGTCGGCGAGAGGAGTATGAAACCTATCAGACTCAACTACATCTGAATGGTGCAATTTGCTTAACAGACCTGACCAATGAGCAAATTCAGAATTATTTAGGTGAAGTGAATAACCCTGAACTCTGGCAAATGTTGCAAGACGATGCAGCGTTGCTGGAATTAGTGAGAAAACCGCTATTTTTGAGCATTACCATCTTGGCTTATGGCGAAATTGCTCTAGAACAATGGCAAAAGGCACCCTCAACTCAGGCACGTCTGGCGCTTTTGTTAGATGCCTATGTGATCCGAATGCTACACACCGACCTGGAAAGTAGCGCCTATCGAAAACGCAAACCTCCGACAGATCAACAAACGCAACGATGGTTAACTTGTTTGGCGCGGCAGTTGCAAAAAGATTCAGAAACGGAGTTTCTGATTGAGAAGATGCAGCCTTTTTGGTTGCAGGGCAAGCCTCAGAAATGGGCTTATCGGCTGATTTATGGGCTGATTTATGGGCTGATAAGTGGGCTGATTTATGGGCTGAT
>NZ_JBJPHS010000125.1:0-16757 GCF_052939495.1 Phormidesmis sp. 146-12
TTTAGGGGGCTGCCTGGAGTGATCGCCACAGCGAGGGATTTCATCGAATTCACGTAATTTTAGAATTTCACGAAAAAAAACAAAATGCTGGCTGCATCAAAATTTCACCAACTCCATCCTCAAATTTTCCCGCAACTTTTAAGGGCACACGCACCCACCCGGAAAAGCAGACCCGCAAGCCAGCGCGTCATCCCTCATCCCTCATCCCTCATCCCTCATCCCTCATCCCTCATCCCTACAGAAACGATCGCTTCTACCCATCGGACAATTCCAGCGACTAGCGTTTCCAGTTCAACGGGTTTGGCAAGATGTTGCTGAAAACCTGCCGCCAGAATTTTATGTTGATTTGATTCGCCCGCGTAGGCGGTCAGCGCGATCGCCGGAATCGATCCGCCTTGTTCGGGGGGCAAGCTTCTGACGTGATGAATGAGGGCATAGCCGTCCATGTCTGGCATTCCAATATCACTGAGCAGCAAATCTGGCTTTTCTTGAGACAAAACCTCGATCGCCTGCTGGGCCGTGGGAACCGAAGTCACGATCGCGCCCTGCTGTTGGAGCATAAACCCAACCAATTCTCGATTGTCTGCCTCGTCATCCACTAATAGAATGCGTAAGCCTTTGAGCCGCGCCAGGACAGATAGACAGGAAATAGAGTCGTGATTTTGCAGGTCGTTCTGCCCATCTTTTGAATCATCGACATCTCTCTGAATCGTCTGTCTCGCACCCTCTTGATGAATGGGAAGCCTGACCGTAAATGTCGCACCCAGCCCCTCACCCGGACTGTCTACTTGAATGGTGCCACCGTGCAACTCGACCAGATGACGCACGATCGCCAGTCCCAATCCCAAGCCACTATGCGATCGCGTCGTTGTACTGTCTGCCTGCCTGAAGCGATCGAACACTCTGGGTAAAAAGTCGGGATGAATTCCAATCCCTGTATCGGTTACTTTAATTTGGGCAAAAGGAGTGTGAGATGGGTTCTGCTCAGTTGCTAACTCAACCGTGACTCGGCCAGCCTGGGGCGTAAACTTAATGGCATTGGTTAGAAGGTTACAAATAATTTGTTGGAGACGAGTCGGATCACCCCAAACTTGAACGATCGCACCCTCCAAACCCGGTGACACGATCTGAATCGATTTGGCTTCGGCTTGTGGCCGCACAGAGTCTAAAGCAGCGTCAACAATCGCAGTTAAGTTGATGGCGTAGCAGTTGAGCTTTAACTTGCCGCGAATGATTTGAGAAACATCGAGAATATCTTCGATCAGTTGTGATTGCGATTCGGCATTGCGTTCGATCGTCTCCAGAGCGCGAGCCGTTGTTTTTTCGTCAAACTTTTTAGACCGTAGCAGACGCGCCCACCCCAACATCGAATTTAGCGGCGTGCGGAGTTCGTGAGAGAGGACGGCTAGAAACTCATCTTTCATTCGATTGGCGGTTTCGGCTTCTTGACGGGCCACCTGTTCGCGAAAGACTTGCTCCTGGATGGCTTCGGCTTGTTTGCGCTCGGTGATGTCCTCGATCGTGCCCACATAGCCCAACAATTCTCCGTGAGCCGAAAGCATCGGTGACGATCGTATCTGTGTCCAGCGAGTGCCTTCCAAGGTTTGAAAGCGCAACTCCTGAGAATATTCTCGACCCTGACGAGTGTAGATTGACCAGCTAGAAAGTGCTTTCTCGCGATCGTCGGGATGAATAGACGCAAACCAACCCTTAGCCAAACTTTCTTCGGCTGACAAGCCACAAATTGCCTGAAATCGAGGATTGGCGTAGCTACATTGACCAGAGGGATCGATCACAAAAATGCCCGACGGAGAACAGGCGCTCAAAGACTGAAACCGTTCTTCACTTTGGCGGAGTTCTGCATTCATCGCCACCAGTTGCGCCGTCTGTCGCTTGACCGCTTCGGTCTTTTTGAACAGATCCACAAACACCGTCACCTTGGAGGTGAGTACAGAAGCCTCGATCGGCTTAAACAAATAATCGACCGCTCCCAACGAGTAGCCCTTAAACATCAGGTGATCGCTGGTGCTAAAGGCGGTGAGAAAGATAATCGGCGTTTGGCGCGATCGCGGTCGATTGCGAATCAAGGTAGCCGTCTCAAAGCCATCCATTCCTGGCATCTGCACATCCAGCAGAATCATCGCAAAGTCTTGATGCAGCAGACACCTCAAGGCTTCTTCTCCTGATGAGGCTCTGACCAGATTTTCACCCAGGCCTTCTAGAATCGCTTCTAGGGCAAGGAGATTTTCGGGTTGGTCGTCCACCATCAGGATGTTGACTGGCTCGGCTGACATAGGCTTTTTCTCAAACAGCATCACAAACAAAGGTTCACCAAAAAAGCAGCGATTTGAGAAAGCGGTAACACCTGATCGATCGAGGTGGCCGCGATCGCCGATTCTGGCATGGTCGGACTTTCAGCAGTTTTGGGGTCTTGTACGATCGTAACCCCTCCCTGCGCTTTGATGGTAGCTAATCCCTTTGCGCCGTCGTGATTTGCCCCGGTTAACAACATTCCAATCACTTGATGTCGATAGACCTCGGCGGCTGACTCAAACAAGACATCGATCGAGGGTCGCGCAAACGAAACGGGATCATCAACAGAGAGGGCAAAGCTTCCCGGCTCGATCAGCAAGTGATAGTCAGGTGGGGCAATGTAGATGTGCCCCGGTAAAATCTCTTCTTTATCTTCAACGTCGCAAATCGGCAAAGCACTATACTGCTGTAGCAGTTGACTCAGGGAATGGTCAGAGTCTGGGTGTCGATGTTGAACGATCGCGATCGGCACTGTAAAACTCTCTGGTATCTCTGGTATCACTTTTTTGAGAGCGGACAATCCCCCCAGAGACGTACCGATCACAACCAGAGCAAAGGGAGATTCAATAGAAGCCATTAGCAGAGACGACGATAGAGTTTTTCGGTGCGCGAAAGTTCTTCATATCGGGGTGCGTGCGACGTGAAGCGAATTGTTTCCTGCTTGCCCAAGCCGAGAATACCAAAGGTACAAAGGCTATTGTAAAAAAGTTCGTGAACGTGTTGTTGAAGGGTGCGATCGAAGTAAATTAATACATTTCGACAGCAGATGAGATTGAATTCATTAAAAGAGCTATCGGTCGCCAGATTATGTTGTGAGAAAAGAATGTTGTCTCGCAAAGATGACCGAAAAATGGCGTGGTCGTAGGCGGCGGTATAGTACTCAGAAAACGATCGCCGTCCGCCTGCCTTGAGATAAAGCTGGGTGTAGCTCTGCATCAATGACAATGGAAAGATGCCACTTTTTGCTTTTTGTAACACCTGCTCGTTGGTGTCGGTGGCATAGATGCGGCAGCGGTGATATAGCCCTTCTTCTTGGAGCAAAATCGCCATTGAGTAAACTTCTTCGCCCGTCGAGCAGCCTGCGTGCCAGATCCGGATAAAGGGATAGGTTCGCAGCAATGGGATCACCTGATTTCTAAAGGCAAGAAAGAAACTGGGATCACGAAACATGGCCGTCACATTCACGGTCAGACTGCTGAGAAAGCGATCGAGACAGGAGCGATCGTGCAAAATTTGAGCCTGAAGTGCAGAAACCGTGGGAATCTGCTCAGTGGCTAAAAATTTACGAATCCGACGCTTGAGAGACGAGGGGGCATAGTTGCGAAAGTCATAGCCGTAGAAGCGATACATTCCCTCTAACAGCAAATGGATTTCGATGTCCTCCAGCGCGCAGAGGGCTTGGGATGGCGGTGACGAGAGAGACATAACTCATCAGTTCACAGTTGAGAACACTATCAAGGATTTATAAAAGAATTTGTAGAAGAGTTTATAGATTGAGGATTGATAGAATTCAGCGCTTTGCGATCAAGTTTAAATAGACTTGCACGATTGGGATAACTTTTTCTGTGGCATTGCTGAATCGTGGGATGAATTGCCTCAAAGCGGAGGGGGTTCAAAGTCCCCCAATTTTGGGGGATTTAGGGGGCGAAAAGATGAACACTTCCCACGCATTCATCCCTCCAATCAGCAACGCCCTTTTTCTGTAACCCAACAATTTCTAAAGAGTACGCAAATTGAGCGAGATGGGCTACCCTCTGGCGATCGAACATTTTGTATAAAGACTATTCCCCCTTGCAGAGAGTGTGCCTGTCTAGAGTCCTACCGTGTATACATAAGTCGATTGATCTGTACTTGCCGTAATCCTTCGCCCCCTAAATCCCCCAAATTTGGGGGACTTTGAACGCTGATCAGGGTTCTAAATTCTGGAAGTCTTTTTTGCTTAAAGTCCCCCAGAATGGGGGATTTAGGGGGCTGAAGCCGACTAGAACGAAGTGAGTATGGACTTGTGTGTACACCGTAGGTCTAGAGTCGAGGAGTCTGATTGCCACTCCGAACAGGGCAAAGTCAGGGATTGAAGACAATTCGGTAGCGTTTGTTACAGAAATATTTTAGAATATTAGAGTCAAAGAAAATTCAGTTTAATCATTGAAACTGTCGTTTGTGAATCATGAATACTACTGTTCAAGGTAATTCTTCTAAAATTGCCGCTCAACATCAAGCCGCGATCCTCGCTTCACTGTCTCACCGGATCGCCGTTGCCAAAGCGTCTCAAAATGTTGAACTCGTTTTCCTCTTAGAGCAAGAACGCCGCCAATTAGCTCAAGTAGATCGTCACGGAGTGCAAGCGGTCACCAACCACCTCAAACAAGTCTGGAACAATTGGATGAGAGCGATCGATGAGTCTTCTCGGCTCTCGGTTGAGCGAATTGTAGGTGATTCGGGTGTGATTTTGTGGCGGGCTTACGACCCGATGACGGGCAAAACACTCTACGCCGAATCGACCTCAGAAGTCGTGCAATGGATCGAAGACAACCGTCTGGGTGAATAGAGACGTTAGGAGATTTCCTTTAATAAATTTACCCGGCTGTCTCCATTGAGAGTTCTGAAAGTCAAAGTCCCCCAGAATTGGGGGATTTAGGGGGCTTCCCAAGGTTGGTAACTTCTTTGCTAGAAATCTCCTAATGTCCAAACTCCTCATCGATACAGCCAGACTCGCAGCAAAGAGATCAACTGTTCGGTATCGACGGGTTTTGTGATGTAGTCTGAGGCTCCCACTTCAATACACTTTTCTCGATCGCCCTGCATGGCCTTGGCTGTGAGTGCGACGATCGGAAGGGTGCGGTACTGCTCCTGTTGGCGAATGGCGCGAGTCGTTTCGTAGCCGTCCATTTCAGGCATCATTACATCCATCAAAATCGCGTCAGTGTCGGGATTAGCTTGCAGCACTTCGATGCCATCTCGACCATTTTCGGCGTAGATCACTTCCATTTCGTATTGTTCTAATAGGCTGGTCAGGGCAAAGATATTTCGCATATCGTCGTCAATGACCAGCACTTTTTTGTGAGCTAAAACCGGATCACTTTGTCGAAGTTCTTCTAAGATTTCACGCTTGGGTTGCGGCAAGTTGGCCTGAACGCGATGCAAGAAAAGGGCTGTTTCGTCGAGAAGTCGTTCGGGCGATCGTACGTCTTTGATGATGATCGTTTCGGCGAGTCGTTTTAGCCGAGTTTCTTCGGGGCGGGTCAGTTCTTTACCTGTGTAGACGATGATCGGTAAGCTGGCAAGTTCAGATTCTTGCTTGATCTGCTCAATTAGATCAAAGCCGCTCATGTCGGGCAGTCCCAGATCCATGACAACACAATCAAAGCGCTGCGATCGTAGTCTAGAAAGTGCTTCTGCTCCCGTTCCGACGGTTGTACTCTGAACGTCACCATTGCCAATCAGCTCAACAATACTATTAGCTTGTACAGCGTCATCTTCGATGATCAAAAGTGATTTCACCGGACGATCAATAAAGCCTTTGATGTTGGTAAAAATTTGATTGAGGGTTTCGGATGAGACGGGCTTTTGTAGATATGCGATCGCGCCCAAACTTAATCCTCGCTGCTGTTGGTCATCACTCGACAAAATGTGAATCGGAATGTGACGAGTTTCGGGGTTGTGTTTGAGGCGATCGAGTACCGTCCAGCCGTCCATATCGGGCAGGTGAATGTCTAACATAATTGCATTGGGCTTGAAGTGCTGCGCCAGCGACAAACCGGGCTGACTTCTCAATGCCACGATTACTTTGAACCCTTGCTGACGAGCCATCTCAAGCAAAATGCGGGCAAAATTAATGTCGTCTTCGATGATCAAAAGCACGCGATCTCTTCGAGATACCCGCAAGGGGTCGTTGGGCTGAATCTGATCGCGATCGTCGGCGATTTCGGAAGCTGGCAGCGAAGGGACAGGGACAATCAATTCGGGGACGGACGATGGCAGGGGTTGCAGAGCCGTCGCAGGTAAGGAGGGCTTTTCTGTCGCCTTGAGCACTTGCGGTAGATAAAGGGTAAACGTGCTGCCCTGTCCGGGTTGGCTGACGAGTTGAATGCTGCCTCCTAGCAATTGAGCGAGTTCGCGACTGATCGACAATCCCAACCCGGTGCCTCCATATTTGCGGCTGGTCGTACCGTCGGCTTGCTGAAACGCTTCAAAAATAATCTTCTGCTTTTCTGGGAGAATTCCAATTCCGGTATCACTGACGGCAAAGGCGATCGTCGGTTCATCACGTTGAGTCTGAACAGAAGCAATACTTAGCGTCACGCCGCCCTGATCAGTAAATTTGAACGCATTGGACAATAGATTTTTGAGAACCTGTTGGAGACGTTTGATATCGGTGGTGATGGTGGGTAGAAGATCGGGGGAGAGGGCGATCGTAAAGCTGAGTCCCTTACTTTGGGCTACTTGATTAAAGGTTCGCTCTAGATAGAGCCGCAACTCGTTCAGATGTAACGTCTCAAGCTCAAGTGAAATAGTGCCCGATTCAATTTTTGCCAGGTCTAAAATATCGTTAATTAACTCCAGCAGATCGTTGCCAGAAGAATAGATTGTCCGGCTGTACTCGGTCTGTTTTTCGGTCAAATTGCCATCATTGTTGTCTGCCAAAAGTCGCGCCAAAATCAACAAACTATTGAGGGGCGTTCTCAACTCATGAGACATATTCGCCAAAAACTCAGACTTGTATTTAGAAGATAGGGTCAACTGTGCAGCTTTTTCTTCGAGTTCTACTCGCGCTTGTTCGATCGCTTGATTTTTCTGTTCGACTTCGCGTTTTTGAATCGCTAACAATTCTGCTTTTTCTTCGAGTTCCTGGTTTAGCTGCTGCAATTCTTCATTGGTTTGTTTCAGTTCTTCTTGCTGTTCTTTTAATAAAAATTCTGATTCCTCCAGAGCTTTGGTTTGTTGGTGTAGTCGCTGATTACTTTCCTCAAGTTCTTCCTGTTGGACTTGCAGTTCTTCGGTGAGCGTTTGAGATTCTTCGAGGAGTTGTTGGGTTCGCATATCGGCAGCGATCGTATTCAACGCCACCCCGATCGCTTCAGCAAGCTCGTCTAATAACGTCAGGTGCAAATCACGAAATCGCTGAAAAGATGCTAACTCCAGCACGCCTATTACCTGATTCTCAAACAAAATTGGCAACACTAAAATATTTAACGGCAACGCTGACCCCAACCCAGAGTGAATCCGAATGTAATCATTGGGGACATCAGTTAATAGAATTCTTTGTTTTTCTAAAGCACACTGCCCAACTAACCCTTCACCCAGCCGAAACTCATTTGATAAATGCCTGCGTTCTTGATAGGCGTAGCTACTCAGCATTTTTAGCACGGGCTGATCTTCAACCGACCTCATCACATAAAAAACGCCCTGCTGTGCGCCTACCAGAGGAGCCAAATTCGACAAAATCAGACGAGAAACGGCTTCTAAATCGCGCTGTCCTTGAAGCTGTTGACCGACTTCTGCCAGGTTTGTTTTGAGCCAGGTTTGCTGATCATTTCGCTCAGTGGTCTCCCGCAAATTGACCATCATCTGATTAAAAGTGCGTGTGAGAATGCCGACTTCATCTTGACGATCGCTCTCCGGCAGCCTTACCGACAAATCTCCCCCAGCGATGCGTTCTGCGGCTTCTGAGACTTCTTTGAGCGGTTTAGAAATCGTGCGCGACAGCAAATAGCCAATCAGCGCCAAAATCAAAAAAGTCAGTGGAATGCCATACGTGACGCTGCTCAAGGTGTTGGCGGCGGCGGACTCTGCGGCTCCGGCGCGCAATCGCAGCAACTCTTGCTCTTCGGCTTTCATACGATCGCTAATGCGCCGAATATTATCCATCGTCTCCTTCCCGCGACCACTACGGACAAATTCGATGGCGGCTTCCGCTTGTTGGGACTGTCTCAACTGCACACTTTCTTGAAGCTGATCGAGCCGGGTCGTAATTTGCGGCTCCAGGCGATCAAGATTGCTTTGCTGGCTGGGGTTATCTGCGGTCAGTCGGCGCAAATCCTGAATTTTCTGATTAATGTTTTTGATGGCAGCATTGTATGGCTCTAGATAACGCGGTTCTCCGGTGAGCAAAAAGCCTCGTTGTCCGGTTTCTGCATCTTTAATCAGAGAAAGAATTTCTTGGAGCGTTGCCAAAACCTGGTAAGTGTGGGTTTCTTGACGCGCTGTGGTCACCAGTTGGTTTGTTCCATGATGGGAGATGGTGCCGATCGTGGCGAGAATTGCTAACCCAACTGCAAAACTTGCGCCAATTTTAGTGCCGATTTTCAGACGATTCAACATTGAGGATAAAGAAAGGCAGTCTCTAAATAATTGCGTTTCTTTTCTGAGCTTACCAAAATTGAGTGAAAAGCCCCTCGCCTTCAGGCACTACGGTGTATACACAAGTCTATACTCACTTCGTTCTAGTCGGCTTCAGCCCCCTAAATCCCCCATTCTGGGGGACTTTAAGCAAAAAAGACTTCCAGAATTTAGAACCCTGATCAGCGTTCAAAGTCCCCCAAATTTGGGGGATTTAGGGGGCGAAGGATTACGGCAAGTACAGATCAATCGACTTATGTAGACACGGTAGCGCCTTCAGGCAGGGGGATGGATAGCGAGGGGCGATCGCCCCAATCTCTCACGGCAAGGAACGTAGAAATTCCCGCAGGATGTCCGTTTTAGTTCGCTTTGCTTTTTTGGCATACCGTTCAAGCTTCTTCATTTCTTCCTCAGAGACTCTAGCGTGAAGTTGTTTTTCAGCCATTTTGTGTACCAGTGTGATACACTTATTCTAGTGGAAAGGTAATCAACCACTCTAAAAACCTAGCCGTCGAAAGACACGCTGCACCTTGAAAATTGAATCGATGCGGTTCTACTGCATTTTTCTAGACTCCCCCTCGCAGTCGGTAAAAGATTCAGAGGAGCTAGACGAACAGCATTTGAAGCAAATTCGTTCCAACGATAAACAGGACTTGCGATGGCGCAAATAGGGTAGGGCATACCCGAATTAACGCTTGGGGAGAGTCCCACCTCTGGGCCAGAGACTGCAAGGAATCTAGTTTAAGTGGTCTCGATGAGCCAAGAATCCCCGTGGCTTTAGCCCTGGAGAGTGTCAACCACTTGTCTTCCCGTGTTGACTCTGGACAAAAAGTATACATGAACCAAGGCGTTCGTGACTCACAAATATTGTGTCAGCAGGGACTTGAGTTGATCGGTTTGAATCGGCTTACTGAGGTAATCAGTGGCCCCGACTGCTAGACAGCGTTCTCGATCGCCCCGCATCGCCATCGCCGTAATCATCACAACTGGGAGATGTTGCCATTTGGGATTTTGTCGCAGGGTAGCTAATAAATCTAGTCCCGTCACCCCGTTGGGTAACTGCACATCCAATAAAATTAAGTCGGGATTTACAGCTTGAATGTCTTCTAAGAAGCGAGTGCTATCGGTTGAATGCATCACCTGGTAACCAAGCGCACTCAAAAAGTCTTGGAGCAGCAAAGCGCTGTTTTGATCATCCTCAACAACTAGAATTCGCCCTTGATCTTGAGCAGGATGCATTGATCTCACAGAACTGTCTGCCTCAGTAGATCGCACTGAAACATCTGACGGCATAGCAGGCTGAAACTGAAGTAAACCGGGTGGCTCATCGGGTAAATAGAGCGTGAACTGACTTCCCTTTCCGGCGATCGACTTCACCGTGATATCGCCTCCATGCAGTTTTGCTAAATTGCGCGCTAAGACCAATCCTAGTCCAGTCCCTTCATAGCGTCGGTTAAGTTGACTATCTACTTGACTAAACGGCTGAAACAATAGCGGCAGCTTCTTTTCAGCGATGCCAATCCCCGTATCTGCGATGGTAAAAGTGATGCCATGAGGCTGTTTTTGAACGATGAGCGAAACTTTGCCGCTGGGCGTAAATTTAATGGCGTTTGACAAAAGATTCAATAAGATTTGTTTGAGACGACGCACATCCGCCATACAGAAATTTGCGTTTGGATCAAGGTGAGTGGTTAGCTGCAAGCCACGATCGTAGGCTCGTTCTCGTACCAAACTGAGACAGCTATTACACACTTCTTGCACACAGAGAGAGGTGAAAGAGAGTTCTTCTTTTCCTGCTTCGACTTTTGCTAGATCGAGAATGTCGTTGATTAGCGATAGTAGATGTTCACCACTGCTATGAATACAAGTGACATATTCTTGTTGTTTGTCATTGAGCGGCCCAAAAAACTCCTGCTGCAATAGTTGTGAGAGTCCCATAATGGAGTTAAGCGGCGTTCGCAGTTCGTGGCTCATGTTGGCCAAAAATTCGCTTTTGGCTCGATTGGCAGATTCAGAAATCAGTTTCTCTTGTTCTAATGCTTGGGTACGTTTTTGGACTAATTGTTCTAGTCGTTTGTAGCTTTGGGCGTTGTAGAGGGCGATCGCTGCCTGGTCAGCAATTCTCTCTAATAAATCTATCTCTTCGACGGTAAAGGTTCTGCAACTCGTCGTCATGTGTAGACACAACCCTCCAGCCAGCTTGTTGTGAACGAAGATCGGCACGCTCAACACCGATAAGGTTTTGGAAGACAGACTGGCGAAGTTGGGCACGTGAAAGACTTGTCGATCGCCAAAGGCAGCAATAGAATTTAACAAGTCAGGGCATTGAGACGCGATCGTTCTAGCTCCTTTAACAGACTGAGCTTGACTCTGAGCATTCCACTCACTGAGAACCTGGACTTCTTGGGCGGCAATGGCAAAAATCAGAGCGCGATCGACGCTAAAGCACTGTCCCGTGTGGTTCACAATCTGCTGTAACACATAGGCTAGATCAAGACTGGAATTTAGAGTGCGGCTGATTTGATTGAGCAGTTGTTCTCGTTGGGCCTGTTGTTTGACTTGCTGAAAGAGTTGCGCCTGTTGAATCGCGATCGCCATCTGCGTTCCTAATTGTCGCAGCAAATCAATCTCAAACGGTTGCCAGTCTCGCGGCTCACTACACTGATGGGCACAGAGTAACCCCCACAACTGGTTGTTGAAGACGATCGGCACCAACAACATCGCTCGAAGCTGTAACGGGGCCAACAATTCGAGATAACAGGGACTTAAGTTGGCCTGGTAAATATCCGCGATCGCAGAGATCCGTCCCTGCTGATATTGGGTGGCATAGTCTGCATCAAAGCAAGGGTCATGAAGTGGATCGCCCAAAATAGACAAACAGTGCGGAGCAACTGACTCAACGACAAACTTACCGCCGCGATCGACTTCAATCTGATAGAGGACAGTTCGTTCGACTTGCAAAAAGTTACGCACTTCGGCAACGGCCGTTTCTAAAATTTCGTCGAGATCTAGCGACTGGCGAATCCGGGCTGCAATTGCACCGAGTAAGCGATCGCGCTCTGCCTGTTTTCGCAACGTTTGATTAGATTGTAAGAGTTGCTCAGTTCGGTCTTTGACCTGAATTTCTAAATCAGCACGAGCCAGTTGTAGCGCCTGCTCGGACTGTTGAAGACGAGCCACCATTTGAGACGATGCTGACAAGTGACGACGCAGTTCTAATTGAGTGATGACCTGGCTGGCTAAAACGCGCAAAAATCGGCTTTGTTCGGCTGTCAGTTGACGAGGAATGCGATCGATGACGCACAAGGTTCCGATCGGGTATCCCTGGGGCGTGATCAGGGGCATTCCTGCGTAGAAGCGGATTTTGGGGTCAGAGGTCACCAGCGGATTATTTGCAAAGCGGCTATCTTGAAGGGCATCCTCAACGACCAATAGATCGGACTGCAAAATAGTGTGAGCGCAAAAGGCGACTTGTCGCGCAGTTTCTGACACCTCTAGCCCCACTTTGGATTTGAACCATTGGCGATCGCGATCCACTAGACAGATCAGCGCGATCGGGGTGTCACAAAAGTGGGCTGCTAGTTCAGTGATTTCGTCAAAGTCTGATTCTGAGGGAGTATCAAGAACATTGTAGTGATGCAAAGCGTCGAGTCTTGCGGCTTCATCACGGGGCAAAGGAGATGGCATCATGGAGCGATCGCGATCCGGAGGTGAACTTGACGTTATCGGCTGAGAGACGGTAGACAGAAAAGATTTTAACCAGGAAGCTTTGGTAAATTGAAGCAGGATCGAGGGCCATGCAGACCTAGACTGGCTCAATTTACAATCTTGTGACAGTTGCTTCTATGTGAACTAATGATACATTTCTTAATCTTAATGAGATCAGAGGTCAACTAAGAATCAGTCTTAGGGTAGAAGCATGAGATTTAGGCTGTATTAAACCAGTTAAGTAGGGGAATCGATGCGGTTTTCGTCGGTCAGAGTCACCCGAACTTGGGGTTTGTTGAAATGGCAGTTTTTGGGCCGCTCCTATGAGAATTGTGAATTAAACAAAATCATGATCTATGAGGTGTGAAGCCCTACGCGAAACGTAAGACCTCAAGGAGTCGCCGATGGGTTGACGTGGATAAAGAATGTTTTAACAAAAAATAAGACTAAACCTGGAGATTTCTTCCAAACTTAGCCTTATCTTGTGATATTTGAACGGGCTAGGAGGGATTCGAACCCCCGACACCGTGGTCCGTAGCCACGTGCTCTAGTCCACTGAGCTACAAGCCCTTGCTCACTGATAGGATCATCATACTATTAGAAAGGGCCAAATGACAAAAGATTCTTCGATTTCTTCTAAAAATTCAGAATCCGATGCTTTACTCAGCCATTTAGATGCCCAGGGACAGGCGCAAATGGTGGACGTTTCGGCGAAATCGATGACGGTGAGACAGGCGATCGCGCTGGGTCGAGTCAAAATGTTGCCCAAGACGATGGCGGCGATCGAGGCAGGCAACGCACCCAAAGGTGATGTGTTGGGGACGGCGAGACTTGCGGGGATTATGGCAGCCAAGCAAACCGCAAATTTGATTCCGCTTTGTCATCCGCTGCCCTTACAAAAAGTGGAGGTCACGATCGAGCCTGATCCCACTTTACCGGGCTATCAGATTCGGGCGGAGGTGAGAATCAAGGCGGAGACAGGGGTAGAAATGGAGGCCTTGACGGCGGTTTCGGTGGCGGCTCTGACGCTTTATGATATGGCCAAGGCGCTCGAAAAATCGATTCAAATCGAGCAAATCTATCTGTTGAGCAAAACGGGCGGAAAATCGGGAGACTATCAGCGTGAGTGATTTTTTGTCCACTTATGGGTTTTTGATGGTCTCGATGGTGTTGGGGGCGCTGTTGGGGTTGTCGTTATATTTGCCGCTGATGGCGGGGCAGTTGTCGCTGGCAAGTCCTGGGTTTTATGCGTTGGGCGGTTATGTTGCGGCGATTCTTTCGACTCAAGTATTTAAAGTTGAAGGGGCGTATCCGATCGTTCTCCTCTTATTTGAAATGCTAACTGCGGGCGTGATTTGTGGACTGTTAGGAATTGTAGTGGGCGTTCCGGCGTTGCGATTGAGGGGAATTTATTTAGCGATCGCGACGATCGCCTTTGTGGAAATTTTGCGCGTGCTCTCGCTCAATCTAGAAATCACCGGGGGAGCCGTTGGCATCTTTGGCATTCCGCAACCGTTTGGGAGTGCGATCGAGTATCTGTGGATTGCGCTGCCGCTATTGTCAGTCAGTATGGGATTTGTGTATCGGCTTGAGAAAATTCGAGTGGGTCGGGCGTTAATTGCGATTCGAGAAGATGAGTTAGCAGCCGATGCGATGGGAATCAATCCCACGTATTACAAAGTGCTTGCGTTCGTGTTGGGGGCGATGCTAGCGGGTGTGGTCGGTGCGATTAGCGCTCATTTTCTCAATACGTGGAATGCTCGACAAGGAACCTTTGATGCCAGCATTATTTATTTAACGTTTGTGTTGATTGGCGGCTCTAGAACATTCATCGGGCCAGTATTGGGCGGAATGGTCTTTACAGCGTTGCCAGAGATTTTGCGGGCCGTTGCAGATGTTCCGGGTTTACCGATGTGGTTAGCGCAATTTTTACGAGACGGACGGTTGATTGTTTTTGGATTTTTGATTGTAATCGGGACGATCTTTTTTCCTCAAGGGTGGATCACTCCTGATTTGTTGAAGCGGCGGCGCTCTCAATAGCGTGACTCTTCCGATCGGACGATCCACTCGTCTAAAAAGCAAGCTATAACAGCAGTGATCTGGCGAGGAATTCTGTGTTGAGCAGACTGCAAAAAGGAATGATGTTGGTCGCGATCGGGATAGGATTCGCGATCGTGTTGCAGCTTCCCTATCAATTAATTGAGCCGTTTAATCCTGGCTCTGCTGCGGTGCAGATGACGCGGGCGACTCCTACCAATCGTTTGCTTGAGACAATGGGCGTGGCGGTCAAAGTTCACTATGCGTCTGACAAAGACTACGCTGTGATCAAATCAAAGTTAGGTGGACTGGGCATTCGCTATCTCAGAGATGGCGGGTCGGGAGAATCTTACTACCGTCGAGTCCGAGAATTGTCGCAAATTGGTGGCTTTAAGTGGACGATGGTGATGGATCCTCGCGATGGGTTTACGGGCGAAAACGTTCCTGAGAAAGGCATTGTTCCAATCTTGCCCCATGTGATTGCGGTTGAGGGGCCCAATGAATGGGATGTACAGTCTAATCTGAAGTACAAAGATCAATCGTTTCCGATCGCCACGCGCACCTTTCAGTCAGAGATGTATCGAGCAATCAAAAACTATCGTCATCCCAATGCGGCGATTCAGTCACAGGTGAGAGCGATTCGAGTGTTGACTCCTTCTCTCGCGTTTCACCAAAATGCAGGAAGACAGGGCGTTGTAGACGCTGACATGGGAAATTTGCACTCCTATCCAGGGGGCACTTCGGCACTGCCCGATCGAGGGTTAGATAACAATGTGCGATCGATGCGACGGTTATTAAGACTGCCTCGATCGCCACTCGTCGCCACTGAGACAGGATATTGCAATGACCTGAATCGGCAGGGCTGTACGAATCAAGGCGGCGTGACGGAGCGATCGTCGGCAAAATATGCCACTCGGATGTATTTAGAGTATTTTCTACGCGGTATTTATCGCACTCATTTGTATAACTTTTCGCTGGATGAGTGGAGTCTATTTTTGCGGCGAGATGGATCGGTTAAGCCTGCTTATAGTGCGGTGCGTGATTTCATTCAAGTGCTCAAAGATTCGGGAGGGGCTTTTTCTCCAAAGTCTTTACGCTACAGTCTTTCTGGCAATACTCAGGATGTAAAATCAGTGTTGTTACAAAAACGCAACGGTGCATTCTATTTAGTGTTGTGGCTTAATGTTCTCAGTGTGAAGTCAGACTTTAAAGATGTGGAGACTGCACGATCGCTGACTCTTAGTTTGGGAGATCGCATATCTCAAGCAAATTTATACCTGCCCACATTCAACGGAACGACTCCTCAAAAAACTTATCGCAATCCTCGCAGCATTTCTTTAAGTGTTCCCGATCATCCTTTGATTGTGGAACTTAGATAGCCTTGGTTGAATCACACTAGCTTTTGTCGCCCTAGTTTTGAAGTAATCCCAATACATTGAGATGCGGCTGCAATTTTTGTTTTTTAATTTGGTCAGCAGCATTCAACAAGGTATCTGTTTGACCAGTTTTTTAGTCTACTTTAAAGCACTTCTACCCCCCAAGCTGCCAATTCTGGGGGACTTTTAGACAAGATTTCTGGTTCAAAGTCCCTTACAGGTGGATGATTTGGGGAGCAACCCGGAGCGGCTCAACTTAATTGATTATGGAGTCGATCGTAAAGTCCCTTATCTCCTCTAATCCGTTCCTCCCCAAGTCCAATTTGGGTTTCCATTCTTCACTGATTTGTTGAGGATCACCGTTGTCGAATCGTTGGCATCGCTCATTCCAGTCATGTCAAGAATCAAGTAAGCTTTACCGCCCACAAAGCGCATCCGTAGATAAGAATGTCCCTGATAGGCTGCACCACCCACTTTTGCCATGCTGGCCGTCGCTCTACATTTACTGTATTGTGGCTTGAGCTTGCCCACCCAGGTAACACTAAAATCATCTGTGGCTGCGATCGCAACCTTTTCAACAATGGCGCTCAAATTTGCCGACCCGTCGATCGTATACCCTCCCTCACGATAAGGGCGCGAAGCTTCAGTCAAAACCACTTTCTCAGGGCAGCGACCATTAGAACCTTGAGCGTCGATCGCGTCTAATACTCGCATCTCAATACTGGCAGCACTCGCTGAAACGGCTGGAAGCACCGACAAGATAGCTACGCCCACACTCAATAAAGCAGCGTTCCATTGCATAAAACTAACTCAGAACTGTGTATTATTTCTATTTAGTCAAATACACGAAGGATGAATAAGTTTCCTGAAACCGAGGTTACATAGAAGAGGTTACATAGAAAGCGTTTAATCGATATGAACTTAGTGTAGTTTTTGGTGTGTGATTCGTTCAGCCTAAACAGATAGCAAGATCTGGGGACGGCT
>NZ_JBJPHS010000126.1:0-16543 GCF_052939495.1 Phormidesmis sp. 146-12
AATCGCTATCATCAGTCTAGAAAACATATTAGAACCCTTTTAGCGATAAAGGACTTGATAGATAATCACCCCTACACTCGCCCAATGCGATCGCTAATTTGATTGAAACGATCAGTTGAGAGGATCAGACATTCAAACCAGCGCTTTTAAGTGAGTATTGCTAACGCTGAGGGATTAAAGTTCATGAGATCAGCAGTACGGTCTTGATGTATCTTTACAGCCCATTGTGGATCTTGCAGCAGCGCACGTCCAACTGCAACCAAGTCAAAGTCACCACGCTCCAGCCGACGCAGCAATTCATTAAGTGACGCAGCCTGTGATGCTTCACCACTAAAGGCTCCCATGAAATCGCCGCTGAGACCGACCGACCCTACGGTAATGGTGGGAACCCCTGTCAGCTTCTTCGCCCAGCCCGCAAAGTTTAGATCAGATTCGTCGAACTCCGGCTCCCAAAAACGGCGTTGTGAGCAATGCAATATATCTGCGCCTGCGTCCACCAGCGGTTGTAACCACTCCTCCATCTCGGCTGGAGTGTTCGCAAGGCGGGCGGTGTAGTCTTGTTGTTTCCATTGCGACAGACGAAGGATGATCGGAAAGTCAGAACCGACTGCTGCACGGACGGCTTGAAGAATCTCGGCGGCGAAACGCCCGCGCTCAGCGATCGTCACTCCCCCAAACCGATCGGTGCGATGGTTCGTGCCCTTCCAGAAAAACTGATCGATCAGATAGCCATGTGCCCCGTGAAGTTCAACAGCATCGAAACCCAGTCGCTTTGCATCCGCCGCTGCACTGGCAAAGGCAGCGATCGTATCGGCGATGTCTGCATCAGTCATCGTTTTCCCAAACGGCTGGTCAGGACTATTTAGACCCGAAGGACTCTCAAACAGGTCAACGGGCAGATCGTCGCCGTAGGGGGGTGGCACTGCGCCAACATGCCAGAGTTGCGGGAGCATCGACCCTCCGGCAGCGTGGACTGCATCAATGACTTGCTTCCAGCCAGCAAGTTCCTGCTCACCGTGGAAGCGGGGAAAGTTAGCCCCGTTCAGCGATGCGGGTCGTGCAATGCCTGTTCCCTCAGAGATGATCAGCCCGACTTCAGCAGCGGCACGTTTTGCATAGTAATTTGCTACGTCTTTCGTTGGATAGCCATTAGGTGAAAAGCCTCGCGTCATCGGAGCCATCACAATTCGGTTCGGCAGCTTCAATCCTTTAAAGCTAAAGGGTTGGAAAAGCGTGTTAATAGACATGCTAACCTCTTGAGAAATTGTTAGCGATCAAGGTGGCGTTACTGCTGTTTCCGGGCAAACAGCACATTTTCAGTCGTTCACTCACGCTAAACTATGGAGACATGGTGATGAATTCCTTTGATCTTGGAACTAAGTCGAAGAAAGTCTAGTAACACGGGATTGACCTGATCAGCATGAGTCCAGTTGATAGCGTGCGGTCCGCCAGGGATGACAACCAGTTGACTGTTTTTAATCAGCTTTGGGAGTCTTGCTGCGGTGGACTCAAGCGGCAAAATGCGATCGGCATCGCCATGAATGATCAGGGTTGGGACATCAATGCGGGGCAGATCATCGCGGAAATCGGTGAGCCAGGATGGGACACAATCTAAAGTCGCTTTCGCAGAAGACCCTACAGCCACATTCCAACTTGCCTGAATTGCCTCATTGCTAATCCGCTTACCCAGCAACACATCCACATTGAAGAACGCTTTGAAAAATTCAGAAAAGTAAGCTGGACGATCTTCAACGATCGCTTTCATAATGCCATCGAAAACACTTTGGTCAACGCCCTCTGGATTGTCGTTCGTCTTTAACAAAAATGGTGGAACAGGAGCCATTAGCACCGCTTTTTGCACCCGTTCTGAGCCATACTTGCCCAGATAGCGCGTCACTTCACCTGTTCCCATTGAGAAGCCAACCAACACGGTATTTTGCAAGTCAAGCTGGGTCATGAGTGTATTCAAATCTGCCGCAAAGGTATCGTAGTCATAGCCAGATGAGGGTTGACTGGAGTTGCCAAATCCACGGCGATCGTAGGTAATGACTCGATACCCCGCATTTAGCAGCACTAAGACCTGCTTTTCCCAAGAATGACCATTGAGGGGAAATCCATGAATCAGAACAATCGGTTGACCTGTCCCCAGATCTTCGTAGTAGAGATCAAGGGTTGCAGAATTTTCTTGACTGACAGTAACGTAAGGCATTGCAATCTCCTAGTGAATGCTGAATTTGAATGGTTAGTGAGATGATTTCCTTGCCAGTACCACTCTGACCAATCCAGGTCATGCGATCGTATGAGGGATTAACTTTGCTTGAGGTCACTTCTGAGGACTGGAAAAGGGCTGACACTGAACGGTCTTCACATTCCGCAGATAGTTCAACTCAGGCTCGAATCCAGTGGGACAGAACACATACACATTGTCTTGAGGTCGGGCAATGACCAAACGGTAGGCACCCTTGATCGCTTCGACTCTGGGAATCACTTGCGGATAGACTTGGGCCAAGGATGGAAAATTGAACAGTAAGAGTACGCCGAACAGAATCGTCGCTGAGATTGAAAAAAACTTCCGATTCATTGGGAACCTCCTGATAGATAGTTTAGTGAGCATTGACTAGAAAAGTGATGCCTTGATGACTCAACTTGTAGTAGGTTGCTAGCGATAAAGTCGAACTAACGTTTCGTACACGCATATTGCCGTTGGATAAAGTCGTCTTTGTACACTTCTAGTGTTCCAGATTGCTGACTATCCAGTGTTCCATCCCAAACCCAGTACTGATAATTACCATTCTGAAATCTGTAAACTCGAACGCCTTCCGTGGCTTGGCTTGTTCCTTTTCCCAAACTCAAATTTCCATTGGCACTGGTTGCACGATAAAGGAGTTCTCCTGATTTTTTAGTTTTCCAGATGTTGACGTTGTATCCGCCCTGGCATTGCAAGCTGAGGAGCAAATTAGCGGTGGAATCGGCTGATGCCGGCGGAGCGAAATTCGCTGTCGTGCTGATTGCCAAAGCCAGAAGAATTGTGGAACGAGTTAGAAATGCTTTCATGATGTTCTCTCTCAATATTTGAGTTGATAGGTTCACCTGGCTGCTCTTGACACAGCACCCATTTAGATTTGTGCCATGCCACCATCGACGAATAGCTCAATGCCGTTGACAAAGCTGCTGTCATCGGAAGCGAGAAAGACAACGGCTTTGGCGATCTCGTCGGGCGTGCCGACTCTTCCCAATGGAATATTTTTAGCGCATTCCATGCTGAATGGGAAATAGCAAATCTTCCATTGCTCCATTCACACCACGTTCTGTATAGTGTGGCAACCAACCCCCAACCGTGATTGAAAGCATGGCTCGTCGCCCCATGAATTTGCCTTCTCCATAGCGATCGCCCCAGCGAGTACCCTCATGTTGACCCACACCATACGCTAACCCATAGGCATACACTCGCTCAAACCAACCTTTGAGAATGGCAGACATGGAGAACCACCACATTGGAAACTGAAAAATGACAGCATCTGCCCATAATAATTTTGCTTGTTCTGCCTCAATATCCGGCGACTGGGTATGATCCGCAAAAGCCTGCTTCGATTCACGAGCGTAACTGAAGCGTTCAGTTCCTTCTGTGTTACCTCTGGTGAGCCTATAGCGTTTCGTTTTATTAGTCAAAGAACTTCTCTTTTTTTAATGAGAGTCTTCATAGCAAACCTCCTTTTTATGTTATGAACGACGATGATTTGTCAGAGTCTTACTGTGTGAGCGAATGGGGTGCGAGATGTCCGATCGTCGATCGAATGTAGCTGATAAAAGCCGTCAGAAACAGGCATAACAGTTCAGGTTGACGAATGGAAGAATGTCAGACTACAACGACGATTTTTCCAAATTGTTCATTTGATTCCATATATCGGTAGGCATCAACAATCCGATCCAGGGTGAATCGTTTTTCAGCAATGATTGGACGAAAAGCCCCGGAGTGTAATCGCTGGTTGACATAGCTTATTCCTGCCTTTAAACGCTCTGGATGAGCCGCGACATGAAAGAGCACGTTGAAGCCCTGGACTCGAAAGCCCTTCACGATCGCCGGAACCAACGGAAAAACGGGTGTCCCTTCAGCAAGCCAACCATATTCCACAATCAATCCTTCAGGAGCAACAATGTCCGCTAATTTTTCCAGATAAGGTCCGCTCACAGGGTCAAACACAATATCTGCACCATTGCCACCTGCGGTTCCTTCGGAGTTGCGCCCTGCGCTAATCGCGTTGCCCCAGTCCAAAGCATCTGCAAATGCCAAGCTGCTAGCAATATTTGCACCATTGCCACCTGCGGTTCCTTCGGAGTTGCGCCCTGCGCTAATCGCATTGACCCGCTCAACCATATTCTCCTGGTTAGTCACAATGACATGGTGAGCGCCCTCCCGAACTAGATTTTCTAGCTTGTCTGCTTTGCGGGTCATCGCAATGCTGGTTCCGCCTGCATCATTGACCATCTGAATCGCAGCAATACCTACACTGCTACTCGCTGCGGTAATCGCAACGACATCGCCTGGTTTGAGTTTGCCAAATTCAACCAGTGCTCCATAAGCAGCCAAGTACTGCATCCAAATGGATGTTCCTTCCTCTGGCGAGAACTGTTCTGGATATCTAGCAACGCGAGTCGCTGGCACGACAGCAACTTCACCTGCTACACCATATTGATTCATGCTGAATCCGGGGATGGTACTGACGTGATCGCCGATCTGAAACTCGGTTACTCCCTTTCCGATCGCATCAACAATCCCTGCTGCTTCATAGCCAATCCGAGACGGGAATTGGGCTTGCTCAGGGTGACTATTGGTACGATACATCACCTCGGCGCGGTTGAGACCCAATGCCTGCACCTGGATGCGGACTTCTCCCGCTTGAGGTTGGCGGAGCGGTTCTTCTTCGAGCTTCAGAACGTCAGGTTCACCAAATTCATAAAACTTGACAACTTTAGACATGATTAGATTTCCTCTTAGCGACGATGATTTGTCAGCGTCTTACCGTGTGAGCGAATGGGGTGCGAGATGTCCGATCGTCGATCGAAACACATCATCTGGATCGTATTTCTGCTTCAGATCGAGCAATCGCCCATAGTTCGACCCGAAGGCAAGCCGAACGCGCTCCTGTTCTTGCTCATCTAGGAGATTGATGTATCCCCCTTTGAAAGCATAGGGTGCTAGTGCCTGTGAGAGGTTCTGTGCCCATTGAAGATGCCGCTGCTTGTCGTCCTGTGGCTCCCAAGCTGCAATTAGCTCAACCATTAGATGATCCTGCCGCAGTGCAAAAGCAGTTTCCGACGCACCGACGCGGCTCGCGGCTCCGTGAAAGTGATGGAGCGCGATGAACGAAAAGGGGGAAGAAAATGGCAGTCCCTGTTCGATCAGTGTGTCAATGATTTCAGGCTGAAACCCTTTGATCGACTGTGTTTTAGCATGGTAGTAACGCCCCTTCGGTGCATTCGCATCCCACTGATGAATAAATTCGTTATACGTCATCGATCGCACCTGATCGACTAGCACAGTCCCAAAGGTTCGTAGGGGTGCGATGACTTGCTCACCTGCTGCGTCACCACAGTAGAGCGGTAAGAGAAATAGAACGGTCGCGCCCTCTGGCATCTGAATGAACCCAGACAGAATCGTCAATTCATCGGGGATAGTAGCCATGAAGTCGTTCAAACGGCGTAACACGGTTCTAGCTTCCCCTAGCGGATAGAGCAGCAGCCCAGATAACACGGTCGTGAGTGGATGCAGGCGATACTCCAGCGAGACGACAACGCCAAAGTTGCCTCCCCCACCGCGTAGTCCCCACATGAGATCGGGATGTTCTTCGGCGTTTGCGGTTAGAAGTTGCCCATCGGCGGTGACCACTTGTGCAGACAGTAGATTATCAATACCCAGCCCATAAGCCCCTATGAGTTCGCTGTATCCTCCTCCCAGGGTAAATCCAGCCATGCCAACGGCGGAGCAGGTTCCTGTCGCTGTCACCAACCCATATTGGGTGGTTGCCTCGATCAGATCACTGATCGTTGCTCCAGCTTGAACGTGAGCTGTGCGCTGGTCTGGATCAACGGTGACAGTTCTCATCTGAGACAAATCAATCACCACGCCCTCAGACAACGATCGTCCAGCAGTATCGTGTCCTCCCGCTCGAACCGAGAGGGGTAGCCCATGTGTCCTTGTCCAGCGAACCGTATGAATCACATCTTGTACAGTGAGACACCGAGCGATCGCAGCGGGTTGTGTCTTCACCTGACCATTCCAGAGTTGACGCACCTGTTCATAATCAGCAGCTTGAGGAAGAAAAAGCTGTCCTGTGAGCAGTGCTGCGAGATCGTCGAAAGCAGCACTGTGACGGTATATAGTTGTCATGATTTCTCCTTTTCAGTGGTATTGGCGATCGCAGGCTTTGTAGACTCGTGAGCCGTGATGAATTTCCTTCAGGAATTACTATGCAGAATCTTTCAAAGGAGTGACAAATTCAATGAGATTGCCGTTATTGTCCTTCACCAAACAGAGCCGAACTCCAGCACCAGGGTCGCTGCGCAATTCAAAAAAGGCTGGCACACCGCGTCGATTCAATTCAGCCAGTAACGCATCCACGTCATCAACACGGAAACAAAAATGTCCAATGCCACTCGTGCGTAATCCTTCACCAAGGTCTTTAGCTTCGGGCATCCCAGAGCGTGACTGAGTGCTGTCGATAATTTCGATCCGAAATCCATAGACTTGCAAATAAGCCAGTTTCAGGTCGGGGAAGACATCAACTGTCCATTCTCGCTCGATCGTCGCATCTAGCTTTTCTTGATACCACTGAAGCGTTTCCTCATAGTTCGGGACATTCAAGCAAACATGATCGATTTGCATCGAACTCAGAGGATTTGAGCCTAGAGTTGAAGATGTTTGAGTTAAAATTGTCATTTGAATCTCCTGTAATTGTGAATGTTCTAGATACCTCAGAGTCTTACCGTGTGAGCGAATGGGGTGCGAGATGTCTGATTGTCGATCGAAAAGACACGACCAGGCAGCTTCAGAGGCAACTTCCTATAGCATTTCAGCGATTTTTGATCAAAATCCTTGAAACACAGTCAATGTAAACATTTCAGCGATTTTTCTCGTTATTTCCCAATAGGGTCTAGTATTAGCTGGCTCTAAATTGATTTGTCAGAAAGCGGATCTAATACTTACCAACAGCGATCGGCAACTCATTCTCAATAGCTTGCAGCCGTCGAGAAAAATTATCCAAAATTTCCTGGCGAACTTCATCAGTTTGTTGGACGGGGGCATAAACGATATGAGGGGCAAGAACATCAAAACCAGTAAACTGAAAGATGCCACGTTGGATAGGGCGCAGGATAGCCTGGATATCGCCATTGAAGCCATCCTTGAGATAATGCTCCTTTGTTCCGCCTAGCGTCAACGAAAGCATTGCTTTCTTGCCTTGAAACCGTCCTGTTTCATAAATATACCCGCTACCGTACACCCGCCCCATTGTGAAGACGCGATCGACCCATCCCTTCAAAACAGCGGGCACACTAAACCACCATAAAGGAAACTGCCAAATCATCAAATCACACCATTCTAGTTTTTGGAGTTCAATTTCAAGTTCTGGGACAAAACCTTCAACTTCAGTCGCGTACATTTCTTCAATCTGCTGTTTGAAGTAGTTAGGATCTTTCATTGAGGTGAAGTTGCGACGATCGGATACGGGGTCAAACTTCATAGCATAAAGATCGGTACACTGTACATCATGTCCAAGCTTTTGAAGTGTGTCGATCGCCCTCTGAAACAATGCTCCATTGAAGCTTTTTGGTTCTGGATGGGCAAAAATAATCAAAACCTTCACGGTGTTTCTCCTGGCTTTATCAGAGTGGCTCTTAGATTTAGTAGTAGGGTAGGCATCGCTCACCATTTTGTAAAACCCTTCACAGTAAGGTTTTGTGGGCAGTGCCACTCTAAAATTTGTGGCTTATCGGTTTTAGCTCGTGATTGCCGTAACGCGGATCTCAATCCGCATCGTTGGCAGTCCAAGAGCTGCAACTCCTACCTCTGTCCAAATTGGGGCATGGTTGGGCATGTAATGACGAAATAGCTTGACCATCACATCGTTAACCTCTGGGGGAAACCCTCCAACATGGTAAGAATTGACATGGATAACATCCTCCCAACTAGCGCCAGCAGTCGCCAAGGTTCGCTCTACGTTCCGAAACGCCTGAGCAATCTCATCCGCAAGCGATTCGGGGAATTGCAGATCGTCGTCCCAGCCGCCTTGTCCTGATGTCTCCACTCGATCGCCAATTTTCACCGCTTGCGAGTAATAAAATTCATTCAGCATACGTTCCCCATAACCAGGGGTGATAAAAAACTCGGGTTTATTCATTGTGCTCCTTATTAGATGATTTAGTAGTAGGGCAGTGCCCACCATTTTGTAAAACCCTTCACAGTAAGGTTTTGTGGGCAGTGCCCACCCTACTAGCTGCCTCCTGGCTTAGCGATCAATGAGTGCGTTGGAAGGCAAGTTCGGATCGAGTGTTTTTCGTGCGCTGTCAACGCCCACAACGGGTAACGTACCAGGATCGAGCAAGCCGAGTTGAACCAATACACTCGCCTGATCCCAGTAGAGGTGTTCATGGGCGACCTTGCCATCTCGAAATCGAATAATGGCAACCACTGGTACTTCAACTCGTTTCCCGGTTGGAGCAACACCCGGCAGCATCCAGTCCATCTGAATCGTGTGAGTGAACTTACCCACCATTTCATCGACCAGTTGATCCGTCCCGATCGTGCGCGAAATTGGAACTAGCTCGAAGTCTGGCGGGATCTGTGGAATGAAGTATTTGGAATAAAACTCACCCACTTCTGGTTTTCCGACTCCTCCGGTCATGACCGGAATGTGGTTCACGTAAGCATCTTCAACCATCGTCGCGAGAGCATCTTCAGTGCTGTGAGTGCCAAACTCGGACTGTATATGTGCTTCCCAGACTGCTTGCAAGGCTCCCTGGACAGGTGTCAGGTTAGGATCTGCCTGTCTATTGTCTGCTTGATTTACACTTTGTTCTGTGACCATGTTAATGTAGTCTCCTGATTGGTAGTGTTGACTGTATTGTCTATGCTGGCTTTGTCTACAGCTTACTGAGTTCCAATGCGCCTAAATATCTTTCCATGAGGGACTCCTATTGCTATTCTCGGTTTGTTGAATCGACAGACAGATAAATGTTGCTAGTCACGTCCTGCCACAATCATCTTTTCGGCTAAACCGATCGGGTTAGAAAACATGACCTCGTGACTACCGGGCATTTGTACAAGCCGAAATAGCCCCAAGCGGTGAGACATTCTCGGATGCCAACCCCACTGTTCGCCTTGAGGGAGGACATTATCTTCTGTACAGTAGAGGTAACTTTTAGGAATGGGCAGCGAGTAAAACTGCTTCATTTCCAACTTGTCAATCCACGGTTGATACGGTTCAGGCGATAATTGTGCGTAACTCGATCGAGCCAGTTCGAGGTCAGCATCATTGAGAAGCACTTCTCGCCACATCTCAAACGGCATCACCAGCGTATGATCGTCCGATTCTCTCGCTATAGAGTCAAATAACGTTTGATAGTGCGGCGGAATGCTATCTCTGAGGCTTTCACCATCATTGAGGACAAAAGCATCTAAGAAGATGAGCCGTCGAATGCGATCGGGAATCGCTTCAGCAACTTTCGCAATAATTGTTCCGGCAAAACTATGACCTAAGAGAACAATATCGGTTAAGTCTTTGCCAACAATGTAATCGACGATCGATTGTGTACATTGAGCATGGTTAACATTCTTATTCGCGCCTTTGCCATGACCTGCGATCGTGGGAGCAAAAGCGTGATGTCCTTTTGCTTCTAGATGGTCAACGACTGCCTGCCAAGCAGAACCATCATGCCACGAGCCATGAACTAAGACAAAAGTTGACATAGAACTCCTTTAGTTGCAATTTGAAAATCAAGCCCATTTGTTCTCTCTTGAAATGGATCGGTTCACTGTGAGTCCACCATTAACGATCGAAAATTAACTCGCTGTATATCCGCCATCGATCGCTAAGGGTTGTCCAGTGATATAGCTGGCAGCATCAGAACATAAGAACACAACCGTTGCAGCAATTTCTTCAGGTTGACCCCTACGCCCCATCGGGACGCTCGACGACAACATCGAATCAAACTGCTCTAAAGTCATACCCATCTCTTGGAGACTCTTAGGAGTAACTAGTTCTGTGCCGCGAATATAGCCAGGATTGACGGCATTAATCCGAATCCCTTGCTTGGCATAATCGAGCGCAGCAGAACGAGTGAGACCCATCACAGCATGTTTGCTCGCAGTATAAGGACCCATTCCAGGTACCCCGATCAATACCCATACTGAAGAGTTGTTGATAATGACTCCTGCTCCTTGAGTCAGCATCTGCTGAATTTCATATTTCATGCACAAGAACACACCCCGCAGGTTAGTCGCCATCGTGCTGTCAAAGTCTTCAATAGACTGCTCGTGTAGTGGCTTTGGGACTGTACCAAACCCAGCATTATTGAAGGCAAAATCTAGCCTTCCGTAAGTTGCGACTGTCTTTTGCACTAATGCTTTGATGTCTTCCTCATTCGAGGCATCTGAATGAACATATAAACATTCAGCACCTGTTTCACGAATCAGTTGGGCAGTTTTTTCACCTTCAGCATCGCGTCTGCCTGAGAACACCACTGTTGCTCCAGCAGCACCGAATGCGATCGCGGCTGCACGACCAATTCCTGAAGTTCCTCCAGTGACTAACGCCACTTTATCTTGAAGTATCATCCTGTTTCTCCTGTTTCAATGAGCATTGACTAAATAAGCAATCGGTGAGGATAGTCTAATTCTTGGCAAATTCCAGCACAATTTTCCCTTGCGCTCCCCCCTGCTCTAGACGTTGATGTGCTTGAATTATCTGATCCCAAGACAGCGTTGAATCAATGACGGGGCGAAGCTGAGTGCGCTCGATTAGTTTTGTCAAAGCATCTAATTTTGCTCGGTACTGTGGCGTGAAAACAAAATGGATAGTCAGATTCTTGCCCCATGCTTCGATGAGTGACTGCGGCGTTTCAGTGTCTACAATGCTCACAAGCCTGCCGAATGGACGAATAATTTCTGGGCTACGCTGGATTGTTTGCCCACCGATCGTATCCAAAACTAAATCAACACCTAGCCCGTCTGTTTCCTGACAAATAACTTCCGCGTAATCTTCGTTGTAATCTTCGTTTTTGTAATCAATGGCTCGATCTGCGCCAAGTTTTTTAACAAAATCGAGATTTTTAGAACTGCATGTTGTAAAAACGTAGGCTCCCATCGCTTTTGCAAGTTGAATCGCAAGAGAGCCAACGCCACCAGCACCCGCATGAATTAGAACCGATTCCCCAACTTGAAGATTGCCTCTCGTGACTAGGCAATCCCAAGCCGTCCCTCCTGCAAGCGGAAAACACGCTGCTTCACTGTGCGACAAGTTAGAAGGCTTAAGCGCAACAATCCCTGCATCAGCAACATGATATTGAGCATAGCTGCCAGATTCTCCAAAAATCTGCGGCGAGTAATAAACTTCGTTTCCTACCTCAAAGTCTGTCACTGACTCTCCAACTGTCTCAATCACTCCTGAAATGTCAACTCCGATAATTGCTGGTAATCGAACCAAGTCTTTGTAGTCACCACGGCGAGTCTGATAATCAACTGGATTGATCGATGTCGCACACACCCTTACTAGAACCTGATTAGGTTTTGGCATTGGCTTGTGCACAGTTTGAATCTCAAAACTCTCAGCACCCCCAAATGTTGTCAGTACGGCTGCTTTCATAAATTCCATCTCTGCTAACCATCCTTGCTTTAGAATCAACGGTAAAGGTATTTCGATATCACTCAACGTGTCCAGATGCGTTTACGCTTCGTCTAGGTTGCGGTTGCAGCACGATCGATGAGCTTGGCAACGGCATCTGAATGGGAAACCATCACGACATGGGACGCGCCATTCACAACAATGGTCTCCTTTGAGTTAGCGCGGTTCGCCATGAAAGACAGTGCCGCTGTAGGAATGTTCAAGTCGCGATCGCCATAAATAAACCAGGACGGGGTAGATTTCCATGCGGGCGCACCGGAGGCTTCGTTCAGCGCGGCTTCCGTAATCGGGCGCTGGGTGCTAGCCATCAGTTGCGCGTCGTTAGCGGGCACATCCGCAGCAAACTGGGCGTGGAACTTGTCCTGCTGAATGTAGAGGTCTTTACCACCATCGGGCAGTTCAACGGGTGGCGCGAGTGTTGGTCCGAGTGTGCTGCCCGGATAACGTCCTGAGAGTTCAATGGCAGTCTCGCCCGCCTCAGGTGCGAAGCCAGCAACGTAGACCAATGCTTTCACGTTCTTGCTGCCATTGACCGCATTGGTAATCACCGCGCCTCCATAGGAATGTCCGACTAGCACGATCGAACCCTTGATATCTTTAAGGGCGCTGGCAACATAGTTCGCATCGCTCTTAACTCCGCGCAGGGGATTAGCTACAGCAATTGTCGGATAACCTTTCGTGATCAACTTGGTCAATACACCATTCCAACTAGAAGACTCGGCGAACGCACCATGAACGAACACGATCGTGGGCTTGTTGACTTGTGCATTTGCAGTACTCATGATGGCTCCTAGAGAAGTGAGGGTAAGCGCTCCTAAAAAGAGAGTGACAATCAGAAGCAGGCGGATGCTGTTCCTGAAGTTAAGCATGTTCATAGTGTGATTTCCATTTGAATTTGGGTAGTGCTTTCCTTTTTCAACGGCAATTTGTTCAACAAAACAGGCAGAAGCTAGCCATCGGATTAGATAGCTTACTAGCACTAGCAAACAAGTTAGATGTAAATTGAAGCAGGGATCGGGAAGCCTAACGACTTGCAGTGTCAATCGTTGTGATTAATTCTTCAAGGCTCCAACGATCGCAATAGCGAATTCCGTTAATAAACAGTGCGGGTGCAGTGGTTACTCCGCTCTGGTATCCACTTTCAATATCTTCGTTAATGCGATCGACGTGCCTTCGCTTGGATAGATCTTGCAGAATTTGAGAGACATCGAGTCCTAGATGGTTGGCATACTCCACCAGATAGCCATTACCCAAGGCATGTTGATAGGTAAATAGCATCTCGTGCATCTGCCAAAATTGACCTTGTACTGCTGCGGCTTCTGCCACTTCCGCTGCCTTTTGTGCTTGCGGATAGATTGAATTCTCGATAAAATGACGAAATACAACACATAGCCGATTCTCCTCAGCAAATACGGAATTGAAATGTTGTTGAATTGCCTGAACCAACCGATGCACTTCCCCACACTGAGGAGATTGATAATTTCCATATTCCACGAGTACGATTGGGGCACTGAGCGTCCCCTGGTAGTGATCGCGTTGTGAGGGGGGAAGAAAGAGTTGATTGGCATTACTATCTTGATTCATCGGACTTTTTAGCGAAAAAGATCTTTCATTGCATCAGGGGATTGCCATGACTCATATCTAGAATTTCTCCTGACTGGAATGATTGAACCTTCCCCTGTTATTGGTATGACTTCATCCTATGAAATGAATGCTGCGCTGTCGCCAACTTAGAGTCGAGTATTTGCAGGGATGAAACGACAGTTGCGACCTATCTCTACAGCGAATTCGCAACCGAACTTAAGTTCAGTCACAACTCGGTGAGTCCTCGCTTCAACGCTTTGACAACGGCTTGAGTGCGATCGCTCACGCCCAATTTACTCAAGATTCGGTTGATGTGGAATTTGACCGTACTTTCAGTAATATTCAAAGCGGCACCAATGTCATGATTGTTTAAGCCATCTGCCATCAGGTGAACGATCTCTTGCTCTCGTTGAGTCAACTCTGGATTTTTCATCCGCTGTACTAGCTTGGCAGCAACTTCAGGCGGGATATATTGTTGCCCACTGTGAACAATATGAATGGCATTGAGGAGTGCATCCGGCTCAGCATCCTTGAGCAGATAACCTTTGGCTCCGGCGTGTAGTCCTCGATAAATATCTTCGTCACCATCATACGTGGTCAGAATAATAATGCGGGCACGGGCAAATTCAGCACAGATAGCCAAGGTTGCATCAACGCCACTCATTTGCGGCATCCGTAAGTCCATCAAGGTAATATCGGGCTGGTGTTGTCGATATTGGTCGATTGCTTCCTGCCCATCACCCGCCTGCCCCACCACCGTCATGTCTAGCTCATTTTCAATCATCGCAGCCAGTCCTTGGCGGACAATGGAGTGATCATCAACAATCAAAATGCGGATTACTACAGACTGACTCATACGCCTGCCTCCCGATGCACAGATACAATTACTTCTGTTCCCTGCCCTGGCTGGCTGTCAATTGAAAGCTGTGCCCCAATGCGCTCCGCTCGTTCACTCATTCCTAGTAAGCCGAACCCCTGACTTAGAGTCATGTTGCTAACTTCAAACCCTTGTCCATCGTCTCTAATTCGCAAGCAGCATTGGGTGGATTCATAGACTAATTCAAGCCGGATCTCGTTCGCATGGGCATACTTAATTGCGTTTGTGAATGCTTCCTGTCCAATTCTCAGCAAATTATTTTCAGTGTCAGGGGGCAGTGCATAGGGCGTACCAACAATCTCATAAATCAAGCAGGTTTCAGTTGAAGATTGCATACTAGAGATAAATTGCTTCAGCGCCGTCCATAGGTTGCCCTTTTCCAGTAATTGGGGACGCAGTGCCGTAACGGATCGTCGAGCCTCTGTCAGACCGCTGCGAGCCAGATCGCGCACGGTCTGAATATGCGTTGGTATTGCTTCTGGGTTAGTTTTTGCTAATCGAGAAATGGCTCCCATGTGAACTAGAATACCTGTAAAGGCTTGTGCAAGAGTGTCGTGAATTTCACGCGCCATGCGGTTGCGTTCTTCTAGAATTGAGGCTGCTTCTGCTTGCTTCTGCAGTGTAATATCTCGCGCCAGCCAAATCACCTGTTCGTGCTGAATTGGGGCAATGCGAGCCGAAAACCAGATCTCTCGTCCAGCGATCCACTGGCTGTATTCAACGGTGAGGACTTGTTGGGTTCTCAGCACCTGCTGAATGTAATCCAGGAATTCATCAGCTTGTTCCTGAGTATAGAGTTGATGCAGTGTTGTGCCAGTATACTCCTCCCTATATTCCTCTCCATAGGATGGATTTCCTTGAATTGCACAGATCAATTGCCCTTCAGCAGTGAAGATACACAGCGGATCAGGAATGGCTGAAAAGAGCGCTCGCAGTTCTGCTTCAGAGGCTTGCAATGCTTCTTCTGCTTGCTTGCGTTTAATTCCCAATGCTATCTCGCGAGCGGCAAACCCCAATGCCTCAAAGTGAGACGCCGGAATGGATTGTCGAGCAAACATCGCGATCACGCCAACCAACTGCTCATCCAGCAGGATCGGATAGCCTGCAAATGCCACAATACCTTCTCGCTCTGCCCATTCTTGATCAACAAATGACTCATCAAACACATTGTTGATCAACAGTGGAAAGCTTTCTTGAGCAATTCGTCCAAGTTTCGGGCTATTCATGGAAACTCGACTGTAGGTACCGTCAAGACGGGTATACATTCCCGCGCTGGCTTGTAACTCCAAAACGTTCTGGTCTTTACTGATTGTCCAAATTCGAGCAAATGCCGCATTCAAGTGCTTCACAACGGCTTCTGCACAGCGATGCAGCATCACGGGTAAACTATCACTTTGAGCAAGGGCACTGTCCACATCGGCACGAAAAGCGGAGAGGATTGCCTGTTCTCGAAACTGAGCCTCGGACTGGCGCAACACAGCTTCTGCTTGTTTGCGATCGTCGATATCCGTATAAACTCCCAGCACTCGGATGGGTTCACCAGATTCATTCCAGGTCACAACTTTGCCGACAGAAAGAATCCATTTCCACTGACTATCCTGGGTACGCTGGCGATACTCTGCTTGATAGTTGGGGACTTCTCCACTAAGACAAGCATGGCAAGCTGCAATCACTGATTCTCTGTCGTCAGGATGCACACTCTCAATCCACTCGTTTTTGGTTGCGTGCAATGTTGCTGGATCGTAGCCAAACATTAAAGCGTATTCTGGGTTGAAAACTATTTCTCCAGTTTTGATATTGGTATCGTAGAGTCCTTGATTTGCAGCGGTTAATGCTAAGCGTAGTCGTTCTTCACTCGTTTGTAGAGCGACTTCTGCTCGTTTGCGATCGCTAATATCTGTAACGACACCTTCCAGGTATCCCTCAGTTGCATTCAGATAAAATGAGTAAAGCCCCCAAAACGATGTACCATCTCGTTTTAACCTCTGAAGTTCAACGTTTTGCAGTTCACCATCACGCTTCAGCGATTCAATCAGTTGTTTGCGATCATCCGGATTTGCAAAAAAGTCTGTGGCGTATTGGACACCAATCACTTCAACGGGTGAATCAAAGCCATGTATATCTGCACAACGTTGATTGGCATCAACCACTAATCCATCCGAGAGGCGGGTTCGGAAGATGCCGA
>NZ_JBJPHS010000127.1:0-16311 GCF_052939495.1 Phormidesmis sp. 146-12
TTGAGACAATATTTCTCGTTCAAAGTCCCTCACTGGTGGGGGATTTAGGGGGCTGGCCGGATTAGTAACCGTAGCGAAAGACTTCATCGAATTCACGTTAAAATAAGCGTTCCTTCTACTTAAATAGAACTGTTGAGTCGGTGAAACAATTTTTCATGCAGCAGACACCAAAAGTTACGCTTGCCTCAAATGAATCTCTTGGCCGCGCTCATCTCGTTCGGGCCTTGGAGACGGTGCAGGACGGCATTGTCGTGTCTTTGTGCGTCGGACTGTTCTGTGTAATGGTGATTCAGCTTCGGGCGATGTTTATTTCATTGTTGCCGCCGTTGCACTTCAAAGAAGTTACGTCAGATATCTTGTTTTTGTTGATTTTGGTTGAGTTATTTCGACTGTTGATTATTTACTTACAAGAACAGCGCGTTTCGATCGGCGTGGCCGTTGAGGTGGCGATCGTCTCTGTGTTGCGAGAAGTGATTGTCAGAGGCGTTTTAGAAGTGCAGTGGACGCAGGTTTTAGCCACTTGTGCATTCTTAATGGTGATGGGATTACTGCTAGTCGTTCGCGTTTGGTTGCCGCCAACTTTTAGTGGTGTTGACCCCGAAAAGCGAATTTTTGAAAGCTACCAATCCAAGGAAAAGCTAACGATGAATGGGCATTAGAAAGCAGTAAATTGGCTAACGGATGGGCTATTTTGATCTCATCCGTTGTTGCTGAATCTAAACTACTTTCTGAATAGATTAACAGGATTTAATTGGACTTGAAATTTAGAAGACGTAGCAAATTTACCATATAGTTTGATATGGTTTGATATGGTTTGATATGGTTTGATCCAGTTCAAATAGTTTTCTAAGCGATCGCTCACCTCTAAAACTGGAATATTCAAAAGCTTGTCTAAAAATGAGTTGTTCTTTGTTTAGACAAATAATTAGATCAGTCTGATAAATCGACCCATACTCTTTGGGCACGTCAAATTCTTCTAAATCAAAGCTCAAGAGAATTAACGGATTCATCACTCAAATTTCGCTTGGCATACTATACTATTGCGGTGTCAATTTCAGGCGAGTCAGATGGCAGACAACAAAGACCAGCAGCATCCCTTATGGAATAACGATCGCCAGGTCGTCGATACCCTTCTAAATGGCGAACCTAATGAGTACAATCTGTCAGAGTTAGCCCGCTTGAGAATGCGCTACAACGATTTTCCGGGTGCGAGAGACATCAAATCTGACCTCGATAATATTCTCAAAAAGTGGCAACTGACCGAAGAAAAGCTCTATGAAAAAACTCGCCAGATTCATGAGATTGGGCAGGTTTATAAAGGGCGTGGAGTTAAGCGAGATGACTGGAGTTAGCTAGAAAAACCTGGAATCAGTAACCAGGATCTATTCTCAGCCAAAATGTAAATTCCTAAACCAATGAGAACGATCGACCCCAACACAGAGCTATAGCGGGTCAAAATAGGCGCGATCGCCCGATGGTTTGAAAGCCAATCTGCAACCAAACACCACACACCCACACAAGCAAAGAATACGCTGAGAATTACACTTAAACTTGCGAAATTTTGGCTGGCAAATAGTGAAATGTAGATGCCAATATTATCGCCGCCATTCGCTAAAGTCACCGCCGCAACACTGAAAACTTGGGGACTGACAAGGCGATTGCTCAAACGCTTTTGATTCAAATTGTCCAGAAGGTTTACCGTTTGTACTTCATGATCTTCTGACCAAATTAAACGGCGAATTCCAAGCGCGATCGGTACAAATCCCAACAGTCCAATCACAGGTTTAGAAATCAACAATCCGCTAAAAAACCCAGGCAGACTGAGAAGTACGATTGCCACAAATCCTAAATACTGCCCCACATAAATATCTCGTCTATGAAAAGCTACATTCACTTGAGAAAAAAACAACATTAGAATCAGCAAATCATCAATGTTGGTTGCAACAAATGCAGCAATTCCAGTTGAAGCAGACGAGAGAATCCAGGACATTTCAATGAATTGGTTCCTCGCTAGTTTTGAGGTGGAACTGAATTAGGAATGCGATTAGATTGAGGAAGAGATTGAGCCGGAGCGTTTAAGTTAGATGAACGGGGAGCGATCGCTTTCAAAACTTCTGGGTTGACCTGAGTTTGAGCTTGAGGCGGATTCGCCAAAATCTGAGCAACTTGCGCCTGTTGCTGTAACTGTTGTGTCGAAGAGACTAACCCACTCAATCCGTTGATTAAATTCCGCAAATTGTCTCGCAAGGCTGGGTCGCCCGTCAACTCGTCCAAATCGGCTGAAATCTTTTGAGCATTCTGAAACGTCGCCCTCGCCGATTCTAGCGTCTGTTGCAAAACCGTCAGATTAGAAGGATTATTTAACGCGACGGTGACATCCTTGAGGTTAGTCGAAGCCTGAGCCGCATTGGCTGAGAGAACTTCTAAATTACGAATCAATTCACCCTGTCCAACCCGATCGAGCGTCGGCCCCAATCGAGCGATCGTCACCCTCAACTGACCACTCGTTTGATTCAAATTGTCCAGCGTCGAAACCAGCGTCGCCCGATTAGCCGTCACCAAACTATTCACTTGCCCCGCCGTCAAATTAAGCTGCTCTGCCGCACTGCCGATCGACGCTGCCGTTTTGGAGAAAGTTGCCACCTCGCCTCTAGCCGACCTGACCAATCCCGTGACTTCCTTACTCAACGTGGCAATCTCCGCCGCCGCATCACTCGAATTTTTGGTCAGCGTATTGATATTCCCGGTAAACTGCGGATTGCTGTAGACATCGGCAAACTTAATCGTCGCCCTCAATAGCTCATCGGTACTGATGCCCAGCGCCCCACTCAGCCGCGATCCTTCACAGAGAATTAGTTCTCGATTGCAGTCTTTATCCAACGGTTTTGCCGCGATCGCCCCTTCTGGTAAAGGTTTACGAGGCACAATATCCAACACGGTTTCGCCCAGTAACCCTGACTGATTCACCGTCACTTCTGAATCGCGAGGAATGATCAAATCAGCAGGCGCGATCGCCATCTCTACAGCCACCCCATTAGGGCCAGGCGCGAGACGAGAAATCCGACCCACGGTCACCCCTCGATAGCGCACAGGTGAACCCGATTGAACACCCCCGATCGTCGCAAAATCCACCGTTACCGCAAAACTGCGATTCCCCGGATTCATCCCCCGAACCCACATCACCAGGCCGACAAACAGCCCAACTCCCGCCAAAATAAACAGTCCCACAGAGCCTTCTCGAACCGTTCGCGATCGCAAAGCAAGATTCCTCCCAGGAAATCGCATAGTCTCTACCCAGTCACTTGTATTGGCCCTTCCACACTGCCGCTAAAAAACTGCCGAATCAGCGGATTATCTGTGGTATCAATCTCGTGAACTTTCCCCTGCCATTGAATTTTGCCGTGATGGAGAAACACAACTCGATCAGCCGTGCGGCGAATCGTGCTTTGCTGGTGTGTCACCATTACATAACTCTGACAGCCCCCCTGAATGCGCTGTAGATGCCTGACGAGATCTTCAATCACCGTAGAGGCGATCGGGTCGAGTCCCGCAGTTGGCTCATCGTAGAGTAACATGTCTGGCGTATCGTCCGGGTTATCTGGATTAGCCATAATCGCCCGCGCAAAGCTGACCCGCTTTCTCATGCCCCCCGAAAGCTCCGCAGGATATTGCCGACGAATATCAGCCAGCCCAACCATCTCCAATCGTTGAGAGACCAGTTCTCGAATCCGACGACGCGGTAGGCGAGAGTGTTGGTAGAGCAGGAACCCGACATTCTCCTCGACGGTCAAAGAGTCAAACAAAGCGGCCTGCTGGAAGACCATGCCAATATTGAGCGTCCCGACCTCATCTTCGAGCAATCCCTGGCGCAGTCTGCCCCCGATATAAACTTCACCCGCATCAGGAGCCAATAGCCCAGCAATAATTCTTAGCACCGTAGACTTGCCAGTGCCCGAAGGGCCAATAATTGCCAGCGCCTCACCCCGATAAATCGTCAAATCTGCGTGATCCAGGACAACATTTTGCCCAAAGGTCTTACAGATTCCCTTAAGTTCGACCAGCGGCTCAACCATTTGCTTGAGAATTAGAACAGGGTAGGAGAAGGGATGAGGGATGAAAGAAATTGACTCTATTGGTAGGAATGTCGATATCTCTGACTTCGATTTTGATAGATTGCGATCGCCTGTTTGAAGTTTTGCTTAAGCAGCCCGAAATTTGAAGCGCAAACGGCGATCGCCCGCGATGATCACTCTAGCTCTCGCTGTTACGACTCTACCAGAATCATCTACTCTCCTGCCTTCCGCCAAAAGCACACTTTCTCTCATTCCTCATCCCTCATCCCTCATCCTTCATCTCTCATCCCTCATCCCTCTGTCTTTCCTCTTCTCAACTTGAGTTATCCTGCTGCTAAAGGTAAGGTTCATCATTGATGCAGTCAGCCCCTATCTTCTGTTCCTGGTGTAGAGCGTAATGACAACAAACAGCTTAATTAAACAGGCAATGCGGACGTTTCGGCAGGAATCCCGCCATTTTACGCCCTTCTGGTTAGGGCAATGGTTTAAGTGGCTGGCTCCGGGCTTGCTGGTCAAACGGTGGATGTTGATCAGTGCGGGAGGAGTCTTGCTGGTGAGTTTGGGGTTGGCGATTTGGGTCAAGCTGACACCCGTTTTTTATCTGACTCAGTTTGCAGGAGATTTGTTAGAAACCATTACGCGATCGGTGCCCAGCTATATCAGTGGCCCGCTGGTATTGGTGGCTGGCATCTTGCTGATCCTCTGGGGGCAGACCCGGACGTTTGGTGCTATTACCGAAGTGCTGATGCCCGATCGCAGTGAAGAACTGGTCGATGTGTTGCTTACGGCTCGTCGGCTCAATCGCGGGCCCAGAATCGTGGCGATCGGCGGTGGAACGGGCCTGTCTACGCTCTTACGAGGACTCAAACGATCAAGCGGCAATATTACAGCGATCGTCACCGTAGCGGATGATGGTGGCTCGTCGGGGCGATTGCGTCGAGAGATTGGGGTTTTGCCTCCTGGCGACATTCGCAACTGTATCGCAGCCCTGGCCGACGAAGAAAAACTGCTCACAGAATTGTTTCAATACCGCTTTAAAGCTGGAGATGGACTGGTCGGTCACAGCTTTGGGAATCTATTTCTCACGGTTTTGAGCGAGATTACCGGAGATTTTGAGCAAGCCATTACCGCAAGTTCCAAAGTACTAGCCGTGCGCGGTCAGGTCTTACCCGCCACCCTCAGCGATGTGAAACTCTGGGCAGAATTGGCAGACGGGCGACGCATCGAAGGCGAATCGAGCATCACAGAAGCGGGCGGCAAGATTGTTAAAATCGGCTGCACCCCTCCCAATCCCCCAGCCGTCCCCAGAGCCTTAGACGCGATTTATAAAGCCGACTATATTATCATCGGGCCGGGCAGCCTCTACACCAGCGTCATTCCTAACCTGCTGGCTCCCGAAATTGCAGCGGCGATCAACCAGCGTGAAGTCCCCTGTGTTTACGTCTGCAACATCATGACTCAGCCTGGGGAAACCGATGGCTACAGTGTGGCAGATCACATTCGAGCGATCGATGCCGCCTGTGGAAAGCAGCTATTTGATGCCGTTCTGGTACAAAAACAGTCTCCATCGCCCAAAGCGCTGATTCGATACGCTGAGGAACTCTCTCATCCAGTGGCGCTCGATCGCGATGCAGTGATGCAGTTAGGTCGTCGCATTATTCGAGCCAATGTGATGGATGAAGATGAAGAAACCGGATTGGTAAGACACGATTCTGAGCAGTTGGCGAGAGTTTTGTTGCGCTGGTATGGCAGGGTGAGAGAAGGGGGATGAGGACAGAGGGCGGAGGACAGAGGGATGAGGGATGAGGGATGAGGGATGAGGGATGAGTCAAGATTTTGTGACTTCTCAGGTGATTTTTTTGGCGGATGCGGAGTCCACTCGTCGGTTGGGGGTGCAGTTGGGACAGAGGCTCTCGGCCGGGGACGTGTTGTTGTTAGAGGGGGATTTGGGGAGCGGTAAAACGACCCTGGTGCAGGGGATCGGGGAAGGATTGGGCGTGGATGAAGCGATCGATAGTCCAACTTTTACCTTGGTCAATGAATACTTGAGCGGACGGGTGCCTCTCTATCACTTAGATCTCTATCGTCTCAACTCGGTAGAAGCCGCTGAAATGTGCCCGGAGATCTACTGGGAAGGGGTCGAAGTAAAACCGGGGATCGTGGCGATCGAATGGTCAGAACGGCTTCCCTACCAGCCTGATCACTACCTGCAAATTAGCCTTGCCCATGCTCCCCAGTCGGGTCGTCAGGCTCAACTCAGGGCGATCGACTCTAGAGGAACCGCGATCGCGGGTGAGTGGGCAAAATCGCTGAACCTTTGATTGGTCTGTTTAAAGCTCGCGCAATTCTAGCGCTCAAAGTTATGAAGAACTACTGAAGTCATCCAGATGTCGTCTTTACTCCGTTTTCCTACGGATTCGGAAATTACCTGACTCGCTTTATTCTCTAGCTAGTGATGGGAGTCCCGTAACCATAGATATCAGGAGAGCGCCGTGAACTTAAGCGATAGGCCGTCCCTTCTCCCAGGGGTGGCAGGAGACGTATCGATTCAGTCTTTGTCTCAAGTATGGGCCAAACGCTATGTCGAAAAGCTGGCAGCGCAAGATCAGTATTTAGAACGAGTCTCAGAAAGAGGGGTGCGACGTGATCTGACCCGCAATCTGTTGGAGACGCTGCGTCCGACGATCGCTCAAGCCTGGATCAAAACCGAAGCGCTTCTTGCGAGAGAAGTGGTCAGACATGAGATTGATTTTCACCTGATCAATCCGTGGGACATTGCCAAAGATGCGTATGACATCTACGAAAAAGCGCTGTCAGCATACGCAAATAACTTGTCCCCAGCGCGGCTCTCGGTTTTGGTCTCGGCTGATTTGGGCAAGATTCGCCATAAATACACGCACGTAGATCCACGGGTGATCGGCTTTGTGAGTATGCAATTTCACTACAGTGGGCAAATGCTGCTGTCGCTGCTTCCCAAATCACAGCAAATTGTTTTGACTGACTACTTCAAAGTGATCGATGACCATCTATACATGCCCTTACAGCGAGCTTATGGAATGGCGGCTCAACATGACTACGACTCTCCTGCACTGCAACTCGTGCAGACACTTTTACCTGTAAGCAGCGCGATCTCGCGAAAAATTGTCTCACGAGTTCTCAAGCTCTACCCTCGATATCAATGTCACACAGGTGCTCTCAACGAGCTGTCAGTGCAGATTTCGAGCATTCGAGATGTGGAGATGTTTCAGGTTTATCTATGGGTGTGCGTGCTAGAAAACAACATTAGCGCGATTCAGCAGGAATTATTTCCCCTCTGTGTGATGCTGTATCCGAGGCTCAAAGTCCGCTGGGAACTGGTGCGCCAACTAATTCACCTCCTGGGAGCAGAAGTGCGATCGTACCTCGAACCTTCTCAGGCTAACTATTACGCTCCTTACTATCAAGCGCTCTGGTCGATGTTTTCTCCCGAAATTTTTCCAGATAGCGACGATGGGTAGCCGTCCAGTTTGAGTAGTGGAATTGAGTGACGGACGGTCGAATGACTGCGAAATTCTGTCTAGCTCAACCATCAAATCGCAGTGCTTGTCCTCTCACTTCAGAGTGGAACGTGCCGCGATCGTACACAATCTGTCCTCCAACGATCGTCACCTGGGCCCAACCCGTCAGACTCCACCCCTCAAAGGGACTCCAGCCACACTTCGTCTGTAGCTCCTCTCGCAAAACAGGGTGATAAGTCTGCAAATCGACCAGCACCAGATCAGCATCATAGCCGGGAGCGATCGCCCCTTTGTGAGGAACTTTGTACGCCTTGGCAACGGCCGTAGACATCCAGTGGGCCACTTGGGCCACGGTACAGCGTTTTTGAGCCGCCTGAGTCAGCATCAGCGCCAAAGATGTTTCGACTCCGGGCATTCCAGAAGGGGTGTTGGGGTAAGCCTGCGCTTTCTCTTCTAACGTATGGGGCGCATGGTCAGTGGCAATAAAGTCGATCACACCATCAAGCAACGCCTGCCACAGCACTTGATTGTCGTGGGGCGATCGCAAGGGGGGATTCATCTGCGCCCAGGAACCAATTTTTTCGTAGGCGGCTGTATTCAACAACAAGTGTTGAGGGGTGACCTCGGCCGTCACCCAGGCAGGCTTGTCTTGCCGCAACAGGTCGGCTTCTTCTGCCGTGGATAGGTGGAGAATATGTAAGCGTCGCTGATATTTTTTGGACAGCTTTAACGCCAGCATCGTCGCATTCAGAGCCGCTTGATTGTCTTGAATCGTAGAGTGAATTGCGGGATCAGTGACATCGGCGAATTGGAGGCGGCGATCGCGAATTCTCGCCTGGTCTTCAGCATGAACGGCAATCAAGCGATCGCCTTTGGCGAAAATTGGCTCCAGTGACGTTTCTTCGTCCACCAGCAGATCGCCGTGCATCGATCCCATAAAAATTTTGATGCCACAGGCGGGATTGGCTTCGAGTAAATCCGGTAAATTTTGAGCTGTCGCTCCGATAAAGAACCCGTAGTTGACCAATGATTTTTCGGCAGCGCGTCTGAGTTTGTCGTCGAGAGTGGCTTGGGTCGTCGTCAGCGGTCGCGTGTTGGGCATCTCCAAAAAGGAGGTGATCCCCCCTCTCGCACAGGCCCGGCTGGCGCTGGACAAATCTTCTTTATGCTCTAACCCTGGTTCGCGAAAATGTACCTGTGGGTCGATCGCTCCTGGCAACAAAGTTAACCCCGTCGCGTCTAGGATAGTAAGGGCTTCATCGGGAGGTAAGTCTGAACCAACCTGGACAATCTTCCCCCCTTGCGTCTGCACATCGCCCAGGAGAAACTCCCCAGTTGGCAGCAAAATCTGGGCATTTTGGATCAGCAGAGATGAAGCAACCATGCGTCAAAAAGAACCATTTCTAAACGACTCGTAGCGATTTTGATTATAGGGAGAGATCAAGGTATTTGTGCGGATGACACCGTAAAAACTTTGTACAGTTAAGAGCTATCTGGGATACATCTTGTAGACTAGATGCACAGACATTCCCCTTGTTACACCCTCTCCTTTTCCCTGGCACTGACACCCTGATGACTCGCATAGAGAACCCGGCACCTAAAGACAAATCTATGAATAAGGAAGACAATCCCTGGCTTGAGGGGCTAAAGACGATCGGACTCAGCGCGGTGCTGGCGATCGGCATTCGGCAGTTTGTGGCAGAAGCTCGCTACATTCCTTCTGGCTCAATGTTGCCCACGCTGCAAATCAACGATCGACTGATTGTAGACAAACTCAGCTATCGATTTAACAATCCCCAACGCGGCGATATTGTTGTCTTTTCACCCACTAGCACGCTTGAGAAGCAAAACTTTCATGATGCTTTTATCAAGCGAGTGATTGGGCTACCGGGCGATAAGGTGGAGGTCAAAAACGGTCGAGTTTTTATCAATGATCAGCCGATCGCCGAAAACTACATCGAAGAAGCGCCACAGTATAACTGGCGACCTGAAATGATTGGGCTACCTGAGCGGGTTCCTGCCGATTCTTATCTCGTGCTGGGTGACAATCGCAATAACAGCTATGACAGCCACTATTGGGGCTATGTGCCGCGTGAGAAAATCATCGGTCGCGCTGTGGTGCGTTTTTGGCCGCCCAATCGAATTGGAGAAATTACTCCAGAGCCAAACTATGGTAAGTAGGGCTTGAGATCCTACCGTGACTTACAATGGTGCGTCTCGTGTGGCTTAACCCTACGCGAAGCGCACCAATTTTAACGTTGGCTCTTGCGGCGAGACGACAGCCAGTTAGCGGCTAACACACCTCCGATAAAGCCAAACAGGTGACCTTCCCAGGAGATGCCCATGCGGGTCGGCAGAACTCCCCAAATCAGTCCACCGTATAGCAAGCCAACTGCCGCAGAGATTGCGATCGCCAGGGCACTGCGTTCAAAATAAGCCCGCGAGAGCAGGAAGCCAAAGTAGCCAAACACCACTCCACTCGCGCCCAAATGAATGCCAGGGGAGCCAAACAGCCAAACTCCGATGCCACTGGCGAGAAGGGCGATCGCTGAGACGACAAAAAATTCTCTCACGGCCCGCAACATGACAAACCAGCCCAGCGTAATAAAGGGAATGGTGTTGCTAATCAGATGCCCAAACCCATTGTGTAGAAAGGGCGCAAATAAAATTCCCCGCAAGCCAATCTCGGTGCGAGGAATAATGCCAAAAAGGTTGAGTCTACCGCCGACAAAGACATCGGCAATTTCGATGAGCCACATCAGCCCAATTAGCCCACCCAGGACACCAATATGGGTTTTCAATTCGCGGCCGATCGTGCTGGGGTCATTAGGATCGTTGCGGTACATGGTGGCTCCAAATTGTGCAGTCAAACACTTGATTTCCTTTCTAGCACAGACTTTAGAGAAATTAGGGGATTGGGTGGTGAGAACCTGACTTAGGGGGCCAGTCGCGCTTTTTTGAGACGGTTTGACTCGTACCAGTCGGCGATTTCGGGAACCCAGGCGTGAAAAGGTTTCCAGAGACATTCACAGAGTTTTTGCGCTTCTAACTGAGCGTCGGCTTTCCAGCGCAGATCGACTAAGTGCATCAGCGATCGCACGTTGGCGGACATCACCCAATGCTGGCGCACATCAAAGGGGATCAGTCCTCTGGCGTGTTCTTCTGAGAAGCCCTGGAGAATTCTTTGCTGATAGCGCCGACAGGCTTCGAGACACCATTCAATATCCTGCTGACGCTGTTCCAGGGTGTATTCATATTTTTTGCCCTGGCGATCGCTATAAAATCCCAAAGGTCGCAAATAAAAGACTTCTTCGACCTCTCGCTTGCCTTCTACCACATCCACAATCCGTTGTCCTGTGTACCTGAAAGATTGGACATCAAAAGAGATTCCGACGCGATGAGTCCGAATTTGCTGCATGGTGCTGTGGGGAAACCAGCCGCAGTTGAGCACGATTTGCGGGTGTTCTAGTGGGCCGTAGTGACCGCGATTGCCTGCGAGGAGTTGTTTGACGATCACCTCACCGCATTTGGCTTCGTCGGGAAAGCGATCGCGCTCCTCCCAGACAAACCCTTCGGCGTAATCTTGGTGCATCGCTGCGTAGATCGTCTGCTGGGGATTGGGCGTTTGGGAAATGACTTCGACGGTGAAACGATCCATAGGAGGTGCGGCTTGAGAGAAGATTTCAGGTTCACTACCTTAGCGCTGATCGTCGCCCAAAACTCATTTTGATCGGTTAATTTTCGATTCGGTTTAGATTAATTTTTGTCCCCAACTTTAGCAAGATCGATTAAGCTGGCTGTGACCCCTCGATCGTTTCTGGTAAGGCTGTACCGTGCCCAAACGCATTTCTTTTCTCTCTGCCCTGACCATTTTTGGACTGTGGGCTGCCACTCAATCCGCTTTTGCCCAAGCGCTAGTGCCCCACGTCGTACAGCTTGATGCCACTAAGTTAGAGCAGCAAGGGATTGGTCTGATTCAAGAAGCGACGCAGCTTGCTCAGTTTCAGCAGTCCGAGTTGGCTCTGTCGAGAGCGCGGTTGGCGACGCAGATGGCTCCCAAACTTCCGGAGGCTTGGGCGGTTTTGGGTGGGCTGTATCTTCAGGTAAACCAGCCCGATAATGGAGTAGTGGCGCTCAAACGTGCTCAGACGCTAGATCCCAGAAATGCCAATATTTCGTTTGCGCTGGGTACTGCTTACTTTCAGCAGAAGAAGTACAGTGAAGCGATCGCTTCCATTCAGGCGGGTCTCAAGATTAAGCCAAATGTGCCCGGTGCGCTGTTTGATTTGGGCAATGCTCACTTGATGCAGCGTCAAAATGCTGAGGCGATCGCTAGCTACGAAAAAGCGGTGGCTCAAGATAGAAAGTATTGGCCTGCGATCAACAATATTGGCTTGATCAAGTACGAATCTGGCGACCTGGATGAGGCAATCAAGCGATGGCAGGCAGCAGCAGCGCTCGACCCTAAAGCGGCTGAACCGAGATTAGCGGCGGCGATCGGGCTGTACAAGAAAGGCGATCGTGACAAAGCCTTGGCGCTTGGCGAAGCGGCGATCCGATTGGACAGTCGATATAGTGATCTCACATTCCTGAAGGAAAATCTTTGGGGCGAAAAGCTGTTAGCGGATACTCAAAAGTTTTTTGCGGTGCCGAGAATTCAAGCGACGATCGTCCAGGCGGAAGCAGAACGCCCAAGGCAGCCGGGAAGAACCGAATAGCCGTTTGAGGTTAAGGATGATTCCTTGAGTTGAGATTGAGAGTGCAGTAGACTTTTGAAGGTTTTGTATCGATCGTAGTAAGGCGACGACAGTTTTGACGTGGGGGTGCAGAATGCGATCGAGGCAAGTCATGGTAAGTAAGCGATCGGGTCGTTCAAAGCGTAAGTCTTTTCCCTTGTCGATCGTGCTGTTGCCGTTGGTGATCTGGTTTGGGGTGAGGGCGGTTCGCATTTATTTTGAGCGGCCGCAGGCGATTCTGGTTTTGGGGGGTTCGACTTCAGAATTAGAGCGAGAAAAGTTCACGGCTGAGTTTGCGTTAGAGCATCCCAATTTGCCGATTTGGATTTCTTCGGGCAGCCCCAGAGATTATACAGAGCAAGTTTTTGTGGATGCAGGGGTCAATCTCAAACGGTTGAATCTCGACTATCAGGCGGTTGATACGGTGACGAATTTTACGACGATTGTCGATGAGCTTCAACAGCAGGGCGTTGAGAGTGTATATCTAGTGACTTCGGACTATCACATGCGCCGCGCTCAGATTGTGGGCGAAATTGTGTTGGGGAGTCGCGGCATTCAGGTCAAGCCGATCGCCGTTCCGTCTGACCAACCTCAAGAGCCGCTGTCTAAGGTGATTCGCGATGGGAGTCGAGCAATTTTGTGGGTGACAACGGGGCATACGGGAGCCGATTGGCATCGATCGCTGGCAGGTCATTAAGGGAGCCGCAAATTGAATTATCAACGCCCCCCAGACTTCTATAGTTGTTCTATAGCTGAATTGTCTTTTTGTTGTGCAATTCCTCCAGGTGTATGAGTGAACCAGCGCCCATGACAATATCGAACTTCATTAAAGACCGTTGCACTTGATAGCCCGCCAACACGCGAATCACTTGATATTCAGTCGTCAAATCGCTCGTGCCATCCCATTTGAGATAGGCTAATTGATTTGAGGCAACTTCACTCAATTGTTCAACAAACTTTTCAATACAATCTCTCACGTCTGAGAGAATGCCAGAGGGCATGAAGATTAATCGTTCTTGCAAATCCAAGGTAACGGTGACTTGGTATCGTCTCACTAACGAGCATTGCAACTCAAAGCTAAACGAAACCGAGTCAGGAAGGTGTCTCCTAACGGCCATATTCTTTTGTCCTCCCTGTTTAGTTCAAAGAGGATGGGAGCGCAGACTTCTCAAACGCTCCCCAGTGGTGTGAAGGGTATGCAGGATCTTGATTCCAACCTTTCAAGATCCCATCGCAAAGCAGACGTAGTACAATCATGAACGCCTCCGAAGTTAGTGCAATTAACTTAGGTGGAAGTCCTCGGAGATTTGATCTCGTAAATCAGATTTCCGGGGCGTGATCTCCACCTGCGGACATCTTACACAGATTTTTGATTTTTTGGAATACCCCATTTTTTGGAGAAACGTTAATCAGGCATTTGGGGATCGACTCGTTCCTTGTACCTTCCGTTTTAGTCAAGACACAGAGCGCCTGGTTTTGAGTAGAGGCAGAAACTTGCTCTGAGACTGTCAGATGATTAAGAAAAGCTTCAATGTCTATAGTGTTTCAGACGAATGGCATCACGAACTTGGTCAAGCAGTTTTTTAGGGGCGCGGTTCCATAAAGGAGTTACAGAGAAGTTAAATAGTATTAACGTACTAAATATCACCGTGCCAACTACAAAGATTTCTTGAAGTTATCGAATTATTTCCTAGTCCAAAGATATTATGTTGATGCAAGTGTGATTCTGCCTAACTCTCCAATTTCGTGGTGTTATGCAGAGCCTTGTCTGCCCTAATCTCAAGTTTGGAGAGTTAGACAGAGAGTTTTCAGCCTAATCGCCCCCTTGGGAGGGTTAGCCAGACAATTTTCAGTCTAATCACCCGAATCAGGGAGGTTATCTAGACGAGATCAGTCTAAACATAAGTTATGCCGCTTAGTTTATCGGTTGGGGTTGTACGTCAAGGATGTCGGTGGGGCGTTTGATGTTAAGTTGGTGCTGTTTGTAAGTACTTGAAAATTAGCCTCACCTCGACTGCAATACAACCATGAGCGATCTTGTTTTTACCTCAGCTTGTCAACTTGCCCAGATGATCCGCGATCGCGAAGTTTCTGCGGTTGAGGTGCTAGATGCTCATTTAGAGCAAATCGCCAAGCACAACTCCAAACTCAATGCGATTTGCACCTTAGATGAAGAGCAATCTCGTCAACGAGCCAAGCAAGCCGACGAAGACCTAGCTCAAGGCAAAAATTGGGGCGTACTCCACGGTATTCCAATGACTGTCAAGGACGTTTTTGAAACCGCAGGACTTCGCACAACTTCAGGTTATAAGCCGCTGAAAGATTATGTTCCCAAGCAAGATGCGGCGGTGATTGCACGACTAAAAGCAGCCGGAGCAATTATTCTAGGGAAGTCGAATTTGGCGGAGTTAGCGGGTGATTTCCAAAGTACCAATAGTCTTTTTCCGCGTGTCAATAATCCTTGGAACTTAAATTGTACGGCGGGAGGCAGTTCTGGCGGGAGTGCAGCGGCGATCGCAACGGGTTTAACGCCGTTAGAGTTAGGCAACGATTTCGGTGGTTCCATGCGCCAACCTGCCCATTTCTGCGGTGTGTATAGCTTGAAGCCAACCGATCGTCGCGTTTCCACGAGGGGGCATATTCCAGAAGTCCCCGGAATGCCTAAGTGCATCCGTCAAATGATGACCGTGGGATGTTTTGCCCGATCAGTTGAGGATTTGCGATTATGTTTTTCTGTGATTGCGGGTGCTGATCCTTTGCAACCAGATGTGCCGCCTGTGCCTCTTGACACGCCATCTGGCAAGTCTTTGTCAAATCTGCAAATTACATGGATGGATGGTTGGGATGAAGTTCCCGTTTGTTCCGAGATCGCGGCAGCGATTCAATCCGTTATCCAAACCCTGATGCAATCAGGGTCGAACGTGCAACGCTGGCAACCAGACAACCTTGACTTAGCTGAGATGTTTCAAGTTTGTAATCAAGTCACAGCATTCAATAATGTCTATGCCCAAGCATCTGATTGGAATACAGCTCGCAGGGCACTGAGTTTTATGTTTCGGGAAGCAACTCAAGGCGAGAAAGCCCTGAGAAACTTAAATAATCTGAGTCAGCTTTTCCCCGCGTTATTGAATCCAAAATTGAAAGATTATTTTGAGGCGCTGACTGAGCGCGATCGCCTGATTGTGCAAATGGATCAAGAGCTTGCTGAATGGGATGTGCTGATCTGCCCAGTGTCAGCAACGCCAGCTTTTACGCATCGCCCTAGCGGAACAGCAATTGAAATCGATGGTAGACAAGTTCCCTATCTTCTTGCGTCAAGTGCTTACACGATGCCATTTGCTTTTACAGGGCATCCTGTTATCGTGATTCCAATCGGGAAAACCCAGACAGGGCTACCCATTGGAATGCAGATCATTGGAAAGCGTTGGCGAGAGATAGAATTGCTTGCGATCGCTCAGGAGATCGATCAAGTCGTCGGTAGATTTCAACGCCCTCCGGGTTACTGAGCGATTGTCATTCGTAGCAACGCCGCATAACAAGCCGGTTGGAGCGGACGTGCAGGGTTTTCTCGTCTATCGTTTAAGTTTTCTGGTCGCCGCTCAACCGGAGCGTTATCCCGACTCTCGTAGGGATGCGCCAGATCTTGTTTCCTTCGTTGATCGCGTGGGCGGTTGAGATTCGTGTTCTACTTGCTGCGGTTGAGATTCGCGTTCTACTTGTTGGGGTGCGATCGCTGAGTTTAGCGGCGCGGCAAGTCAACTCGTTAAACCGGAAGCGGCGGGCTAACCTGTCGTTGCAACGGACAGTTGAAGAGTTTCTCGTTGGCATCATCGCGATCGCGCCGCCGTTGAACTTCACGTTAGCCTGCAAAGCTTTTGGGCTGGGATGGTACAGCAAGATTATCGGTTAGGTGTGAACGTTAAAGCGGCAGTCCCGACCCCGCTTCGCTGAGGGTAGGGAAGGATAGCGCGGCGATGTAGCGAAGCGAAATTGCCAATCAGGGTT
>NZ_JBJPHS010000128.1:0-16217 GCF_052939495.1 Phormidesmis sp. 146-12
TGAGGGATGAGGGATGAGGGATGAGGGATGAGGGATGAGGGATGAGGGATGAGGGGTTGCCGCTGGCGGCACGCTTCGCGAGAGGGATGAGGGATGAAACTGGTTGATCCGGGTAGTTTGTGGAGTCTTTGGGTGCCTGGTGTGCTGCTGGTGTTTATTCTGCTGGCGGCCGCCTACTTTGTGCAGATCAAAATCAAGTGACCAATTCGCTACAATCGTGCCACCATAAGACCATTCAGCTTTCATCCCTCATCCCTTCCCCTATGACCCTCTCTTTAGCACAGGACGCGATCGCCCTCCTGATTGACCTGGCAGAACGGGGAGAAATTGACCCCTGGGATGTGAAGGTGATTGATGTCATCGATCGCTTCTTAAGTGAGTTGGCACCCACGGCGAGCGGACGAGAACAGTACGAATCCAATCTTTCACAGTCGGGGCAGGCGTTTCTCTATGCATCTATGTTGTTGTTGCTCAAAGCAGACAGCATTACTCAACCTGAACCGCTCGCTGAATCGGAGTATGAAGAAGACTTCTTGGAAGGAGCCGACCTGAATGGGAACGCCCTACCGCTTAATCTAGAACGTCAGCTACGACGTAGAGCCGTGGCCCAACCGCCTCGAAACCGTCGAGTCACGCTTAAAGAACTAATCGACCAGCTACAACTGATTGCCGAAGCGCTGGAGGACAAAGCCCCACGTTCTGCCATTCGTCGCCCAAAAAAACAAACTCGATCGCAGGCCGTCAAAGCGATCGCCGCCCTCGCCCACCAGGAAAATCTCTCAGAAATGGCAGTGGCGATCGAGCAGTTTTTTCTCGAACACTGGACGGATGTCGCACAGGGCAAAGACTGGATCGATTTTGACCTGGTTTTAGAATTTTGGGTGGCCCTCAAGGCCCAGCGTCCTTCTGATCCCGATGAAGCCGCCCATGCTTCTCACCCCAATCATGAGCGAGTGGGCGTGTTTTGGGCGCTGCTGCTGTTGTCTGCCCAATCTAAAGTCGAGCTTGCTCAAGAAGAGTTTTATCAAGATCTCAAAGTCAAGTCTCTCTTACTGGGAGGATCAGAATTAAGTGACCTATCCAGCAGTATTTTGTCCGATTAGCCCTTGAGCGATTTGAATTAGAAATCTTGGTTTAAAGTTCTCCACAGCAAGGAGCAGAAGCGCCAAACCGCAAAATAAAAACCACGAAGAAAAAAACTTCACCACCCTGTTTTATTTTGATGTCAGCAATCTAACACCAACAATTTACAATCAGCCAATCGACGAAACCTGTCGGCGTACGTTAAGGTTGGCAAGGTTACACGATTCTCCGTTTTCGCCCGCACTTGGGCAGCCTTATCCCAAACTGGAGCAGCGAGAAACCTTCTTGGCGCTTACGGTTGAGGGTTCGGTCTTTAGGCGGTGTCGAATTTGAGCGAGAATCGTTATATTCACGACAAGACTGATTTGGTTGATGACATTTTTTTGGACTCTGCTAAAACAGTAGTTTGTGAATACGTGGAAAGAGACCTCGATCGCGAGATTTCTGATTGCATTTTGATGGTGTAGGGTTGAGAGAAAACGATCTATGAAAGCCATGATTCTGGCGGCCGGGAAGGGTACGCGGGTTCGTCCGATTACGTATACGACTCCCAAGCCCATGATTCCCATTCTGCAAAAGCCTGTGATGGAGTTTCTGCTTGAGTTGCTTCGTCAACACGGGTTTGACGAAATCATGGTAAATGTGAGCCACTTAGCCTACGAGATCGAAAGCTATTTTCGAGACGGGCAGCGCTTTGGGGTGCAGATTGGCTACTCGTTTGAAGGGCGAATTGTCGATGGCGAACTGGTTGGCGAGGCGGTCGGTTCGGCGGGCGGCATGAAAAAGATTCAGGATTTCTCCCCGTTTTTTGACGATACCTTTGTGGTGCTCTGTGGCGACGCTCTGATCGACTTGGACTTGACGGCTGCGGTGAAGTGGCACCGAGAGAAGGGATCGATCGCCACCGTGATTATGAAAACCGTTCCCCTCGAAGAAGTGCCGAGCTATGGAGTAGTGGTGACCGACGAAGACGGCAAGATCAAAGCCTTTCAGGAAAAACCGTCGATCGAAGAAGCCCTCAGCACCAATATCAACACTGGGATCTATATTTTTGAACCCGAAATCCTGGACTATATTCCATCAGGGCAAGAATACGACATTGGGGGAGAGCTTTTTCCCAAACTGGTGGAGATGAACGCGCCCTTTTATGGGTTGCCGATGGATTTTGAATGGGTTGATATTGGCAAAGTCCCTGACTACTGGCACGCGATTCGCAGCGTCTTGAAGGGTGAAGTCAAAAATGTGGCGATTCCAGGGCATGAAGTTGCTCCAGGGATTTACACGGGGCTAAATGTCTCGGTCAATTGGGACAAAGTTGACATTCAGGGCCCAGTCTATATTGGCAGCATGACCTGTATTGAGGATGGGGCCAAGATTGTTGGGCCGACGATGATTGGGCCAAACTGCTGGGTCTGTAGTGGGGCAACCGTCGATAACAGCGTGATTTTTGAATATTCTCGGCTTGGGCCGGGCGTTCGGTTAGTCGATAAGCTGGTTTATGGTCGGTATTGCGTTGATAAGACGGGTGCCACGATCGACGTACAAGCCGCTTCTCTTGACTGGCTGATTACTGATGCGCGTCAACAACTGCCCTCTCATCCCCCCGCCGAGCACCAAGCGATCGCCGAACTATTGGGCACTGACAGTTCTAAAGTTGCGCCTTAGATAGTCCAAATCACCCAGTCAGGCGACCCTTCTGGAGGAGGTGAAAGCCTGTTTGGAACTATATTCTAGTAAATGAATAGAGCACAGACTCCTCAGAGACAGTTTGGATGGGGGCATCCCAGGTTTCTTTGAGGAATTTTTTTTGCAAACTTGGCGCAATAGAACTGTTGATATCCATTTAAAGATACGTCAGTTCGATGAACGCTTCGCTTCGCTTTTAGATCCAGGCACGCCTCCTAAATCCCCCACGAGTGAGGGACTTGGAACCAGAATTCCTCTCTGAAAGTCCGCCAAAATTGGCAGCTTGGGGGGCAGAAGCCGTGAACAACGAAGCGAAAAAACTCTCATCGAATTCACGTTAAAGATGTGACAGATAGTTAAAACAACCAGCGATGACGACGCGATCGTTCTTCTCATTGCAGTAAGGCGGTGAACGCGATCGACGGCACAATTAATTCTGCGATTTAGGGTTGCGATCGATGAAACTGAGAGTTCTGTCGATTCATAACGAACTATCACCTGATAAGTCCACCCACTTGGAGGAAGGGGAACCTGGGAAAGGAAGCATATCCTAGTAGACGAATAGAGCACAGACTCCTCGGAGACAGCTTGGATGGGGGCATCCTGGTTGCTCCGGGGATTTTCTTTTGCAGGTCTACACAATGCTCAGGGCGATCAGGTCGTCTGCCATCTCAAAGTTTGCGGTGACGCTCTGAACGTCGTCGAGGTCTTCGAGCGCATCCATGAGTTTGAGGAGCGATCGTGCCTGGTCTGGATCGGTGACCTCCATCGTGTTTTGCGGAATCCAGCGCAGTTCGACTTGAGTGACAGTGTAGTGTTTGGTTTTGAGGGTTTGGCTCAAGGTTTCGAGATTTTCGACCTGGGTGAAAACTTCGGCAACTTTTCCGTCTTCGGTGTCAATCAGGTCGTAGGTTTCGGCTCCTCCTTCGAGGCAGGCTTCGAGAAATTCATCTTCGTTGAGAGGTTCTGGGTGAGGGGAACGATCTCTCTGAGTTACCCGCAAGGAGTCGCGCCCTCGGCTCGATTTTTGTAGCGCGAAGGAAACCTCTACCACGCCTTTTTGCTCAAACATCCAGCCGACACAGCCTGTTTCGCCCAGGTTGCCGCCATTTTTGCTAAAGGAGATCCGAAGTTCGGCGGCAGTGCGGTTGCGGTTGTCAGTCAGGGCTTCGATTAAGACAGCGACTCCGCCTGACCCATATCCTTCGTAGCGGATCGCTTCCAACGGTGCGTCTGAGCCAAGTTTGCCTGCACCTTTGGCGATCGCGCGATCGATGTTGTCATTGGGAATGCCTGCGGCTTTGGCTTTGTCGATCGCCGTTCTCAGTTGAAAGTTGCTAGCTGGATCAGGAACGCCACTCCGCGCAGCGACGATGATTTCCCGTGAGATTTTGGTAAACACTTTCCCTTTGACAGCATCGACTCTGGCTTTTTGCCGCTTGATGTTTGCCCATTTGCTATGTCCTGCCATACCTGATTGAGAATGCCTGATTGAAAATGTAAGAAAGTCGCTCGATTTATAGAATAGACAAAAATTGCGATCAAAGGGTTCTTATTTTCCACCTGTAAAGGTGACTCCTTGAATAAAGTAGCGATTAAAAAAGGCGTAGATTGCCAGAGCGGGAAGGGTAAACACCATTGAGGCGGCCATGATGTAGTTCCAATAAGTAATATATTCCCCCTTAAAAGCATTTAGCCCTAACGGTAGCGTGAACATTTCTGGGTTAGACATGACGACAAGCGGTAAGAGAAATTCGTTCCAGGAACTCATGAAAATGAAAATTGTTTGAGCCGCTAAAGCAGGTTTTGCAAGCGGTAAAACGACTTGAAAAAAGGTTTCAAAACGGTTTAATCCATCCAATGCAGCCGCTTCTTCTAATTCTTTGGGAAAGTTGAGAAAGAACTGACGCATCATAAAAATAAAGGTGGCATTGACCAAAGTGGGAACAATTAATCCTTGATAAGAATTAAGCCATCCGAAGGATTTTAAAATCAAAAACTTGGGGAGTAATGTAATCTGACCAGGGACTACTAAGACCGCCAAAATCAGAAAAAACCACCATTTTCTACCCGGAAAATGAACTCTCGCTAGGGCATATCCTGACATTGAATTGAATAGTAGATTGAAGATTGTTACAATCACTGCTACTAAGACACTGTTGAAGAGCCATCTTCCAAATAAAGGCTCTTGTGTGAAGATTTTCTGATAATTCTCGATCGTAAACTCCTGTGGGATAAAGTTAGCGCCCCCCGCCGAGATCTCTGCCAACGACTTGAACGAGGCAGACAACGCCCAGGTGAATGGAATGAACGTAATCACCGTATAAAAGACTAATCCTGCATAGAGAAGCCAGTTTGACCTTAGCGATCGCATCATTTTTTCACCTAATCTAAGCTTTCTTCTTTGAACAGCGTTCTTTGAATTAAAGTCACACTCATAATCACAAAAGCTAACATTAACGTCAGCGCTAATGCGTAGCCCATATCCAAGTTTTTGAAGGCGTATTGGTAGATTAGAAGCACGATCGTCAAGGTTGCATTATTCGGCCCGCCTGAGCCATTAGAGAAGATATAAGACTGATCAAATAATTGAAACGTCCCAATTACTCCCATTACAATCACAAAAAAAGTAACAGGTTTCAAAAAGGGAAGTGTGATGCACCAAAATTTTTCCCAGGGTGTCGCGCCATCAATCACGGCTGCCTCATATAAACTTTCTGGAATATCTTGAAGGGCTGCTAGATAAATCACCATAAACAGCGGTGCCGTTGACCAAATGTTCATGATCATGATTCCCTTGAGCGCCACTTCTGGATCGCCTAGCCAGTTGTACGCAGAAATTCCGAATAAGCCAAGGAAGCTATTTAGTAAGCCATTCGTATTGTAAATCCACATAAAAATCAGTGTCAGGACGGCTGAAGAAGTTACGGTTGGTAAAAAGAAAGCTACCCGAAACCAACTTTTTCCTTTAATTTTTGTATTCAATGCTAAAGCTAAACTAAGGGCAAGCAGCGTCTGAATTGGAACGACGATCGCCACATATTCAACCGTATTTTGTAAAGCGATCCAGACTCGCTCATCGCTTCCCATTCGTACAAAATTTCTCAATCCATTAAATCGGTAACTCACCTCACCCAAAAGTTGAACTCTGTGAAATGCGAGTACGATCGTGTAGAGAATCGGTAAGACTAAAAAGATACCTAAAATGACGATCGTAGGCATCATAAAAACATAGCCCGTCACGCCTTCTCTCGAACTTTGTTTGTTCCAGAAGTGTTTTTTTAGCATCACTAGTTTGATAAATAAATTTCTCGATTTGCGGTATCTTGAGCTTTTCTCATCGCATCGGGTAATGATTGCTCTCCTAACAAAGCGCTAATGAATTGATTGTCAAAATTGGTGAGAATGGTGGGTAAAGTTTCGCCTGCTTGCCAGATAGTGGCGTATTTGGCTCCGGCGACTAGAGGCGCATAAAGCGGATCGCGATCGTATCCCAACTCAGTTAAAACCGATCGACGCGATGGCAATGCAAACCCCTGATTACCTGATGCTTTCATTCCTTCTGGGCTGGTCAAATATTCGATCAGTTTCCAGGCAGCTTCTTTGTGTTTTGATTGGCGATTCATCACATAGGCAACCGTGTACGCCATTGTGCCTTTTTTACCATTAATTGTCGGCACTTCTGCGGTCGCAAACTTTAAGTTAGGAAAGGTTTCTCGAAAGTAGGGAATTGCCCAGGCACCCTCGATCGCCATCACGATTTTCCCTTGTCCAAATCCCTCACTATTCGAGTTTGCTCCCACATCAGACGGTTGAGCGGCAGAGCGATCGTTTCGATACTGGTCTACCACTAATTGCAATCCTTTCAAGCCTTCTGGGGCGGCGAATGCAGCGTAGTTTTTCTGATCTACTAGCTTGCCACCAAAAGCTTTGATCATAAAAGACTGCCTTGCAAGTTCTGGAGCGACTCCCATTCCATATTGATCAATTCTGCCGTCCTTATTTTGGTCGATCGTCAGTCTTTTAGACTTTTGAATTAATTCATTCCAGGTTTTAGGAGGCGCAATGTTTGCTTGAGAAAGAGCAGCTTGATTATAGAAAAGAGCGAGTGTGGAAAAGTCTTTAGGAATGCCATAGATTTTGTCATTTTGCTTAAAAGCATTCATTAAAGATGATTCAAAATCTTTGATATTATGTTCAGGTGTAATATACAAATTTAACGGCTCTAGTACTTCATATTTCATCAGTAAAGGAGCTTCAAATGAATCTAAATAAAATACATCTGGAGCCACGTCTCCAATCAAACGAGTTTTGATCACATCCATATATTGACTGTTGATGACTTCTCGCTTGACTCGAATATTAGGGTATTTTTTCTCAAATTGATCAATCACCTGTTCTAATAGTCGTGACTCAGCCGGATTGCTTTGCCAACCGCTTAAAGTAATTTCGATCGCTGCATTTTTTTGCGTCGATCGACAGCCAGCCAACAGCATCAAAGCCAAAACTGAAAGACCAGAAAGCAGTTTTCTCATCAGAAAATCTTTCCAAATAGTGAGGTATTTAGATTATCGAAGCGATCAAGCGCTAAACTGACTCCCGTAAGATAGAGATTGGCGCGGGCGAGGGATTCAAAACAATGATTCAAATCATGCAGCGTTGGTTGATTGGGTTGGTTGCTTGCTTATTTTTGAGCTTACTGCTGACGAGCTGCGAGGGTCATTCAGCTTTACAATCCTCTGCAATTCAACTCACGCTTTGGCAAGGGGTAAATCCGCCTCCCAATCGAGATGTTTTGCAAAAGCTGGTGGACAAGTTTAATCAGCAGCATTCTGATATTCAGGTTGAATCGATTTACGTGGGCCAGGGCGATCAGCAAATGCCCAAAATTCTCGCGGCTGTGGTGGGAAATGCTGCCCCGGATATGCTTTGGTTTGCGCCCATGTTGACAGGTCAGTTGGTCGAATTGGATGCGCTGCGCCCGTTGGATGATTTTCTCGCGACTTCACCACTCAAAGGAGAACTCGATCGCGCCCTTTTTGAAACGATGAATTATCAGGGACAAAATTGGTCGATTCCTTTTAGTACCAACAATGTCGGGATTTATTATCGTCCTAGTTTGTTCAAGGCGGCGGGCATTACGGAGCTACCGAAGACGTGGGATGAGTTTCGTCAGGTGGCGAGGCGGCTAACTCGTGACACCGACAGCGACGGACGAGTCGATCAACACGGAATGCTACTGCCATTGGGCAAAGGGGAATGGAGCGTCTTTACGTGGTTGCCGTTTATGTGGAGCGGTGGCGGCGAGTTGATTGAGAAAACAGAAGTTCAATCGGGTACTCCCGACAACACAGGTTCGGTCATCAAAGAGGATGTGACGATCGTCAATAAAGGCGCGATCGCGGCGCTGCAATTTTGGCGTGACTTGATTCAAGACGGTTCGGCTATTCTTTCGCAACCAGAGCGCGGCTATGAGTTGGATGGCTTTTTGGCAGGCAAAGTGGCCATGCAGATTTCCGGGCCCTGGACACTGGGACAACTGCAAGCGACGAAAACGGATTTTGGCGTGATGCCCATTCCATCGGGAACTCGACAGGCGACGGCGATCGGGGGCGAAAATCTGTTTCTCTTTAAATCGACACCTGATCGAGAACGAGCCGCCTTCACCTTCGCCGAATACGTCATGAGCGAAGCCTTTCAAACCGAATGGGCGATCGGCACTGGCTATTTGCCCATCAATCTAAAATCTCGCGAGAGTGCTGCTTACCAGGAATTCAAAGCCAAACAGCCCGCCGTTGATGTGTTTTTAAATCAAGCAAAGTATGGACGATCGCGCCCAATTTTTCCGGGTTACAATCGCATCTCAGATAATTTAGGACGAGCGATCGAAGCCACGTTAATGGGACGCAGTTCTCCCGATCAATCGCTCAAATCGTCTCAAGAAAGGCTCGACCTAATCTTTAATTAAACGATCGCGGTTGCCAAGATATCCAGATGCATCGTATCTCCGGTTCCGAATTTTTGGTTAATCTGATGCCAATAATTCATCACTTCAGATGGCTCATTCATTGCTTTTAAATTGCCAGAAAGCTCAATCACCGAAAGTTGATATCCCAACCTGGCAAGTGTGTCTAAATAGTCTTGAGGCTGCCCGTTTCCAGAAGATTGAATCAACTTGGGATGAAACTCAGAAATGACGATCGGTTTGTGTTTATGCAAAGTTTCTGTCATGCCTTGAAGAGCGATCGGTTCATGACCTTCGATATCCATTTTTACAACATCAATTTTGGGTTCGTGCTGGAGTAGAGTATCGATCGCCACTCCTTGCACATAGTCAGCATCAGACTCATCAACTGAATGAACAAATCCATAAGCAGCATGACCACTCAGTTGCAAAAGCTTATGTTTATCCGTTGCCGCATACGGAAAGATCACCACATTCTCAAACTCATTTTCATGAAGGCTGCGATAGAGAAGTTGTAGGCAATTTTGGTTTGGCTCAAATCCAATTACTTTCCCCTTTTTCAATTTAGAAGCTGCGACCAAAACAAACCAGCCAATATTGCACCCCACATCTACAAAAACATGATCAGGTTGCAAAATATTTTGCAGAGTTGTTGTTACATGAGGCTCATACTTTTGTTGGAAATGATCTTGAGAATGATGTTGAGAAATTGTATTTGCAACCGGAGAATCATTCGGATCGACATAGAGAACAAAATCATTCGTCACAATGCGATCTTTTGATCTGAGCGTCTGCTTTTTGCGAAATTCTTGAGACTCTAAAAAGCCTTTGACAAGCTCGTCGATTAACATTCCTGAAGCGACATTTTTAGACCACGCCTGCCACCCTTCAGCGTCCGCTTTTCGCCCTAACAAAAGTCGGTAACAAAAGTAAAGATCTGCGAGATCAGCCTGTTGAGTTTGCAGTCCAGATAATGTTTTTCTTAAAGGACGACTCAACCAAAAAGACAAGCGTGATTTAAAGCGTGATTTCATGCTCTTTAGAACTCCAGATTAACGTCCCAGTTGAGTGTCTATTTACTCAGAAGCTCATTCAAAACTAAAACTTCTAAATCTGGGACAGTACTTAAGCGCCTATCATTCGTTAAGAAAAACGTAGCACCTTCTCGTATAGCAGTTGCAACCTGAATTGCGTCTGGAGTTCTCAAATTACGTGTTGCTCTCAACTGGGCCGCAACTTCGGCAATCTCAGCAGAGATAGATACTGTTGTTAGACTTTCTTGATCAAGAATAATATCGCGGTACTGTTCAACAAGTTCTATATTGCCCGCCCGAAGTGGATGAACCAGTACCTCTGTCAAAGTCAATGTAGATGTCACGACTTGAAAATCACTCCGGCTCATTGCTTGAAAAAAGGTACGAACAACCTTTAAATATGTCTCATTTTCTCAATGAAATAGATGAGTGGTGCCGTGTCTAAACCAACAACTTTACCTTGTAGCTGAGTCAGCCATCCCATGAATCACGTTCCTGGTTAACGTATTCTTGAGCATCAATTCCCTGCCAAGTTTCTTTTCCTAAGCCTTCTAGTTCCACAATGCTACGTTTCGGTTTTACCAGCATACGGCGACGCACCATTGCAGCCAACTCTTCTAGCAGACGGAGTTGCTCATCGGGATTAAGATTTTTAACTTCGCGGCGAATCTCTTGATAAGTAGACATATTCCTTATTCGATGACTCTATCGCCAATCATGCCACATTGTTGGTTTGTATGGAAGTTCATTTAACCTAGTTACTTTCGCGCAAAAACTCATCTATCAGAACCTCCTAGCAACTCGTTAATAGGGTGCATCAGAGAATTGGGAATCGTGCAATTTTTGACCGATTGGGTAGTCATCGTAGTCATCCCTGCTTTCTCAAAATAGATTAGGTCAGGCTCCGTGCGTGTTAAATCCAGAACATCCAAAAGATAGCCGACTAATCCTTCACTAGTGCTAATTGAAAATAGCCACTCTGAAAACGCCCACCAGGTGTTGTCGTATGTATCATCATCAATCAGAATACGAAAACACAACTGGTTGTTAAGAAAAACGCTTCGACGAGTCTGGCTATAAGTCTCAGAGAAAGATTCCTCTCCCATCCGATGCTGATTGTTGGCAATGATTCGTCTCCATTCATCATCAAATCCTTGATCACATGCGGTGAAAAAAGAATCATCAAGCGATGTCTGAAAGTCGTAGGACTCCGATCGCGTCATATACATCAACGTCTCAAGATCCTCGTGTAACAGTTGGGGTTGTAGGTCGAGGATCAAAGCCATCTCAAATGCTCTACCCATCTAAGTTTTAGTACACTTCAGTAAGTTTTGTGGAATTTAGTAGACAGAAATCTACATTCTCCAGGTGCAACCTATCTACTTAAAATCAACAAATGACTCTCAAGTATTGCCCCAGATTACTTACGACTCCTGAGCTTATGTCTTCCGCTATTACGACGATCGTCAAAATGCTCAAATCTCTGCTCGATGATTTGCAGGAGCAAGTTGCAGATCATATCCGCGAGTACATTGCCCTTAGATGTAAAAATTGAGTGCGTCATTGACACAGGGTTTGAGGGCTTTTTAATCGGTGGTTTAATCTTCTGTCAGGCTGCAAAATTCGTCGGTGTGCAGCAAGATTTCGCCGTAGTCGGGAATCCAGGCTAACCAGTGGTTTTCGGCAGATTGGCAGAGGAGCCACGCTTCATCAAAGCTGAATGCAGTGGGCGGGTTAAGCAATCTCACCCACATTGAGGGCGTAAATCTGGGAGAACAGCTAACCGATCGACCTCGAAGTGCTTCCCAAGCGCGGGGTGAGGGATTGATGGCACAAAAGTTTGATTCTAGTGGCATAACACGATCCTTTGTAGCGTCAGGGTTGCGCCCTTTTAAAGCCTCGTTTTCGAGAAGTTTGTAGAACGCGATAAAATTTATTCTGTAGCTTATGATACGGTTTCTCCTCTCTCTAACTGAAGATTTGTATTAGAAATTTACGTTTACAAAAGTCAATGCTCATCAGAAAAATGCAAAATATTCTACCGAAAAGTAGATTGGCAATCTCAATGCATCCGACACAATAAGGTGAACGAAAGGTGAACGACAACGCTCTAAAGAATGACCCGGATTGCGCTGATTGCTGGCACTTACAAACCCGATCGCTGTGGCGTGGCTCACTATACCGATCGCTTGAGAAATGCGCTGACTGAACGGGGAATCGAAACGATCGTTTTGACCACTCATGAGGCGGGAACTGATTCGACAATTCGAGGTGTTGTAAAGGATTGGAATATCAGCAATCTGATTCCCTTAATTCGAGCGATTCACCAAACTCAGGCGGATATCTTACACATTCAACACGCTGCGGGAACTTATGGATTCGATCGGGCCATCTTCCTACTACCACTGCTGTTGAGGCTGTCGGGGTGGCACTCTCCGATCGTAACAACCATTCATGAGTATGGCTGGTGGGAATGGCAGCCGAAATGGATTCCTACATCGCTGGTTGAATGGTTGAAGACATCGGGGCAGAAACGGGGCTGGTGGGATCGTGAAGATGGCTTTTTGATCACTCAGAGCGATGTAATTATTACCACGACTGTAGATGCAGAACGAGTCATTAGTGAGCGTCTACCACATATTCAAACTCATCGAATTCCCATTGGGGCCAATGTTGAAGTGGCGAAGGTTGCGCGCTCGATCGCTCGTCAGCAGTTATTGCAGGCTTGTCAGTGGACAGAGCATTCAAAAGTCATTGCTTTCTTTGGATTTCTGCATCCCGTTAAAGGATTAGAAACGTTATTACCCGCTTTCAAAAAGGTTTTGGTCACTCAGCCTGAAGCGCGATTGGTGTTGATTGGCGGAGTTGAGAGTTTGGCGCTGTGGGGCAGTGATGCTCAAAACTATTGGCAAAAATTAGAGGATACGATCGCTCAACTCGATCTAAAAAATCACGTTCACATGACGGGCTATTTGGATGCGGATACGGCTTCTCATTACCTCACGGCTTCTGACATTGGCGTGTTGCCTTTTAATCATGGGGTCACGCTCAAAAGTGGCTCTCTGCTGGCGTTGATGGCGCACCAATTGCCTGTGATTGTGACTTGTGTTGATCGTAGTGATTTGCCGAATGTGAGAGCGATCTCTTCGAGTTACCCGCAAGGGGTCGCTCCCCGCAATATTGATCAGTTATCTGATGCATTACTCAATCTGCTTTGTGATTCTGAGTTGAGAAATCAGCTTAGTGTTAGCGGGTATCAATTTAGTCAACAATTTGATTGGTTTAGCATTACAGATTCTCATATTGAAGTATATCAATCTGTGTTGTCAAAACGTTCTAAGATCGCTTCTACTGCCATTATCTAATGTTAAATCGTCCTTTGCGAGTAGTGGTTTATACCGATTCGGCTGGTATTGGAGGGGCTGAGATCAGTTTGGGTCATTTGGTTGCAGCCGCGTCTGAGAAGATTGAGATCACCGTTATGGGAATTTCGTCGTTGGTTGTAAATGCGATCGCTGATCGTCGCTCTCAATCTTCTAGAATTTGCTTGTCTGATAACTTTCTGGATCATCTTCTAACATTTAATCGATTACGTCCCAATATTATTCACATTAATCTTTGTACTCCCTGGGCGTGTTTAACTGCGTTAAGTGCTGCGTTGTTGCTTCCATACGCTCGTGTGATTCGCGTGGATCAGTTGCCTTTGAGAACGACGGATGCGATCGCCTTGTGGCGGACTCGGCTTCTGTCTCTGAGAGTCGATGCCCACGTTGCGGTCGGGGAGGCGAGTTCACGAAAAATGGAGGACTTTTATGCGCTGGGTCGTCATAGCGTAATTTCGATTCCCAATGGGGTGCCTGATTTGGGCGAACCGAAGCCGCTACCTCAGAGAAAACCGATAATCGTGGGCAGTATTGGACGACTGGATGCGATGAAGGCACATGACATTTTGCTGAGAGCGATCGCTCAAGTCGAAAACACCCAAGTCGTCATTTTAGGCGAAGGCGATCAGCGCAACTCATTAGAACAGTTGGCAGCAGAATTGGGGATTGGCGATCGAGTCACACTACCGGGATGGGTTGAAAATCCTCGTGCTTACCTGCCTCAATTCGATGTCGTGGCGCTGCCTTCTCGATCTGAAGGATTCCCCTTAGCAATGGTCGAAGCAATGTTAGCTGGAATCCCTGTGATTGCCACTCGTGTCGGAAGTATGCCTGAAGCGATTACCGATGGTGAAACAGGAATGCTGATCGAAAAAAACGACGTTAATGGATTAGTAAATTCACTCCGACGATTGCGAGATGATCCACGTTTGCGAATTCGACTGGGACAACAAGCCAGAAAAAAAGCAGTCAGTCACTTTACGGTCGAAGCCATGACCGCAAGTTATGAGCATCTCTGGTATAAACTGCTGAATCAGCCTCGATCGCCCCGATTTTTCATTCCCCGACCTCACGATTGAAGGCAAACGCTATCCTGGAAGAATGTATTACAGACAACAACTCAGACGCTTGTTACAGAGCGCATCTCAATCTCTCTCAATTTTTCAATACTGTGGACGAGCGATCGAGCTAGTCTGGACAACCAACCGTCAATTAACTATTCTTTTAGCGTTCCTGACGCTGATCGCGGGACTATTACCTGCCGTAGTCGCTTACACTGGAAAACTGATTGTCGATTCTGTTGTCGTCGCTTCTCAATCGGGGACAGAAAGCGATCTCTTCGAGATACCCGCAAGGGGTCGCTGGACAGCACTTAATTACCTTGGACTTGAAGCCATCACCGTCGCAATTTTGGCAGGAAGCAGACAGGGACTTGCTTTGTGTCAATCCTTGTTGCGGGTGCTGCTCGGTCAAAAGGTCAACGTGCTGATTCTCGAAAAGGCTTTGACGCTGGACATGGCTCACTTTGAGGACTCTGAATTTTACGACAAGATGACCCGCGCCAGACGCGAAGCTTCCAGTCGTCCGTTGAGTCTGGTGGGGCGGACTTTTGGAATCGTTCAGGAAGGGTTGACGCTGATTACCTATGGCGGTTTGCTGATTCGATTTTCGATTTGGGCGGTGGTGGCGTTGATGGTGACAGCGATTCCGGCATTTGTGGCGGAGACTCGATTTGCGGGTGAAGCCTTCCGGTTGTTTCGCTGGAGAACGCCTGAATCGAGAGAACAAAATTATCTGGAATGGCTGATTACCAACGAAGCTCCTGCGATGGAAATTAAGCTCTATCAGTTGGGCGAAACGCTGCTCGATCGCTACCACACTATTTTTAATCGGCTGTTTGGCGAAGACCGTGATCTGACCATTCGGCGAGGGGTTTGGAGTTATCTGCTCAGTCTCGTTAGTACAACGGCCTTTTATGGCGCGTATGTCTGGATTGTGATCGAAACCATTCTCGGTCGCATTACCCTGGGTGAATTAACCATGTATCTTGTCGTATTCCGTCAGGGTCAATCTGCGTTTGCGTCGATATTGAGTTCGATTGGCGGTATGTATGAAGATAGTTTGTATCTCTCGAATCTGTACGAGTTTTTAGAACAAAAAATTCCTCATCCTCAAGGACTTTCTACCCAGGGCACAATTCCCGGTGATGGGCTGCGATTTGAGAATGTCAGTTTCACCTATCCCGGTCAAGAAAAACGAGCGATCGACGACGTAACCTTTCATCTCAAGCCAGGAGAAAAGCTGGCGATCGTGGGTGAAAATGGTTCCGGTAAAACAACGCTGATTAAACTACTGACTCGACTCTATACCCCTGACTCTGGGCGAATTTTGCTCGACGGCTTGGATTTACAAATCTGGGATGTTGACGTTCTACAAAAACGCATCGGCGTGATCTTTCAAAATTTCATGCGGTATCAATTTAGCGTTGGCGAAAACGTTGGCGTTGGTGATGTCGTTCATCTGGAAGATAGCGATCGCTGGCATCAAGCCGCCGACAAAGGCAACGCGCTCCCGTTTATTGAAGAAATGCCCGAAGGCTTCCAAACTCGCCTGGGACGATGGTTCAAAAGCGGACGCGAACTTTCGGGCGGACAGTGGCAAAAAGTCGCCCTCTCACGGGCATTCATGCGAACCAGCGCCGACCTGTTGATCTTAGACGAGCCGACCTCCGCAATGGATGCCGAATCAGAAGTGCAAATCTTCGATCGCTTTCGCGCCATGACCCCCAACCAGATGGCAATTTTGATTTCTCACCGCTTCTCTACGGTCAGAATGGCTGACAAAATCATGGTGCTGTCGGCAGGAGAAATCGTCGAACAAGGCACCCACAGCGACTTAGTAGAAGCCAAAGGACGCTACGCCTATCTGTTTGGACTGCAAGCGGCGGGATATCAATAAGGATCATGGCTTAAATAACTCCGAAATTTCACCTTCACCCTAGCCCTCTCCCCAAGGCTACCGTGTACACACAAGTTGATTGATCCGTCATTGCCGAGACCCTTCGCC
>NZ_JBJPHS010000129.1:0-16006 GCF_052939495.1 Phormidesmis sp. 146-12
GGGGACTTTGAACCTTGGGGTTCCCGCCGCTTTGGGGCAATTCATCCCCTGATTTAGCAGCGCTGATTTGAGAAAAAGATCGGAGAGGCTGCCTCATTCCTCTTTACAGCCAGTCGGGAATGTCGATCGCAGGTAGAGCCGGACTCCACAAATCGCCCTGGATCACATGGCAGCCTTCTTGAAACAAGCTTTCTAGCTGCTCGATCGTCTCCACACCTTCGGCCACGAGTTCGATTTGTAGGGTTTCGGACAGGTCAATCAGGCTCTTGACGATGGCACGCGCTTCAGGAACACCGATTTGTTGGACAAAGGTTTGATCGATTTTGATCTGATCAGGAGCCATTTGCTGAATCAGCGTGAGCGAAGCATAGTCGCTGCCAAAATCATCTAGCGCAATTTTGATGCCCATCTTTTGCAGGCTGCGGATCGTGGCGATCGTCTCCTTAAGATTTTGCACAGGAGTCGTGTTGGTAATCTCTAGCACCAGACACTCTGGCTTTACACCCGTTTCTAACAACACTCGCGTAATCGTCTGCTCAAAATTGACGCTTTCCATCTGCTGAAACGACACATTCACCGCCAGTTTTAGCGAATCAGGACGCAACGCTTGCCACTGCACAAAATCGCTACAGGCCTGCATCAACACCCAGTCCCCTAACGCCCCCATCAAATTAGTCGCCTCAGCAAACGGGATAAACTGCGCGGGAAGCAGTCGCCCCTGTTGAGGATGCTGCCAGCGTACCAGCGCTTCGAGACCCACCATGCGATTAGTGACCACATTGATCTGAGGCTGATATTCAAGCTCAAATTCGGCATTGGTCAGGGCCTGTTGAAACGCCTCCACCTCATCAGGCTGCCTGATCGGTAGGGGCGCGATCGCCGTTTCTGACAGAGACATCTCAGCCACCATCTCACCGGGGTGCGACGAAGGAATCTTTTCTCTAACAGGCGCTTGGATTCGCAACAGCGATCGCTTGACCTGCACCAAAATCGTATCGAGCAGATCCTGAAAGGCGCACGATTTGGTCAGGTATGCATCGACTCCCAGCGCCATACTCTGATTGAGCGTGGTCACACTGTAATCAGGGGCTAAAAAGATAACTGGAATCGCCTCCGTGTCTGGGTTTTGCCGCAAAATCTCCAGCACGTTGTAGCCGTTCATGTCGAGCATCCACAGACTACACAGCACCACACTGGGACGCAGGGCGATCGCTTGAGCAATTCCTACGTAGGCTCCAGCAGCCCAGGTTGACTGAAAGCCATTGATCTTTAGTCGGTCAATCAGGTCTGAAGCAAACAGATCATCGTCGTCGATCAGGAGGAGCATAGGAAATTTCGCAAAAAAATAAGTGGGCAGATGGGTGAGTGCAGCAATTTTAAGCGATCGCAAATCGACAGGGCGCTTTGACTGTCAGCACTTGAGCAAAATAGTGGCGGTAGAGCGCACAACTAGGAACAGCCTGCTGACCTTTGAGGGTGATCAGACCTTTGTCTTCTAGCTTGAGGGCAACGATCGCATCCAGCGTCACCGGAGTCTCAGACAGCACCACCCGCCGCATCGCTTCGAGCAAATCTGTATGAGGTTGGAGGCTTGCCAATTGGCGACGCAGATGGCTGGCAAAAATCCCGTCGTGGGCGACTCCTTGTGGGTAGCTCGACCCAACTGCCTGAGTCAGAGAAGGCAACTGAAGCGCTTGCGCCTGGATCGAATGAAGCGACCACTGCACCAGTTGAGGATGACCCCCCACAAAAGCCATTAACGCTCGTGCTGCGTCGGGGGGGCTTTCATGACCGTAGCGCTGGGCTAAATCTTGAACTTGCTCTTGAGTAAAGCGGGGAAGCTGAAAGGTCAGACTGGCTTCGAGGGGGGCTTGCAGATCGTGAAGTTGGAGGTAGCTCTCTGCCGAGCAGACGATCGTTCGGAGCTTTTTCCAAAGGCGACTGCGCTCATCGCCGTAGTTGGCCAGTTCATACCAGGCGCGCAGCAGACAAAAGAACTGAGTCGCCATGTCGGGGTGACGGTGGAGCACGTCTAGATCGTCGATCGCCAAAATCAATGCATTGTCCACTTCGCTGAGAAGGTAATTTTCAAAGTAGTGGGTGCAGTTATAGCTGGCGCTCATCTGCGGATTCCAGACTTTTTCGACGCGCTGGGGTAGACCTAGGCGATCGGTGACCACCGCACAGAGCCATTGATAAAACCGCTGCGAAGAAAAGACCGTTGCATCCACCAGTCGCAAGCTTAAAATGGCTGTCGTCAATCCTTGAAGTCTTGCCTGATCTAACACTTTGACGACCAGAGAAGTTTTGCCAAACTGCTGAGGCGCTTTGATCTGCAAAAAGGCTCCTGGATAGGTGAGCGCTTCAGAAATTTGCTCTTCGAGGGGAGATCGATAAACATAAAAGTCAGAATTGAGAGGAACCTGCCCCATCAAAGGAATCGTGGGATGATTGGCTGGGCCAGACAGAGAATGGGTGTAGTCTGTAGGGTCGAGCGTCAGCCCAAAGGCTTGAAGGTACTGTTCTAGCGTGTAGCGATCGACCGCAATTTTACGCCCTCTTACTCTGGTCAAGGTATTTTGGCTCAGACCTGTCAGTTCGCTGAGTTCTTGAAGCGTGTAGGGATTATACTGCCGCTCTTTGAGGGTCTGCCGCTCTGCTTCTTGCAGTCGCTCCCAACCTCGGTGACTAAGAATCAGTCCTCTTCTGCGCTTTAAACTCATGACGGTTTCTCTTATAAATGTGGTGAATAAATAAGTGAATAGAGCACGTTAGGACTTAGCTCAGTTTCTAGCTGCTCTGCGACAAGTGGGGCGGTTTCACGGCACTTTAGAGGCAGTTTGTCGCACGGAATTGCAGCAGATTTTGAACTAAATTCACCTGCTTAGAGTATGGGCAAAAGATAAGGAACTTATAAGAATCAACAATAAAAAATCTGCAATTTATTCCTCTCAAAAACGCAAATGACTAATCGTTCAAAAGCTTGATTTAGAACTGATGCACTCGGTTGAGCGTCCCCTTTTGCGGCACCCTGAAGGAACCAGTTTTTTCTTTCTAAATTTCCCTTTAAAGGTCACGAATAATAAGCGCTAAACGAACCGGAGGGATACGTTAAAATCTATACACAAAATATCTCAACCGACAATGAGACAACGTTGCCAAGCGGCTTCTAATTAAGTAGCTAATTGAATGGCTAAAACAATAAATTAGGCAGCGATTAAAATACTATCAACATCAATTCAATGAATCCCTCCGTTTGCCTGCAAATCCGGGAACGACTCTCCAACTTTCCACCCGTGAGGGACTTTAAGCCAAACTGCTGATTTCTGAACTTTGCCAGACTTCTAAACTTTGCCAGAATGTGACACAAAAAAGCGGACAAGTCGATCGACCCATCCGCTGCAATCAAGTAATGGCAAATAATGGCAAAAACTACATCATGCCCATGCCGCCCATACCGCCCATACCGCCCATGCCACCCATGCCGCCCATACCGCCCATGCCGCCCATGTCAGGTGCACCCGCCGCAGGTTTTTTCTCAGGCTTCTCGACGACGAGCGCTTCAGTGGTCAAGACCATGCTGGCGATCGAGGCCGCATCTTGTAGAGCAGACCGCACCACCTTAGCGGGGTCAATAATACCAGAAGCAATCAGGTCTTCGTAGGTATTTGTCAAAGCGTTGTAGCCAACGTTAAAGTCTAATCCGCGAACTTTTTCGACGACGACAGAGCCTTCTACGCCAGCGTTGTCTGCAATTTGTTTGAGCGGTGCTTCGAGCGATCGCTTGACGATATCGGCTCCGATCTTTTCGTCACCTGTTAGCGTTTCCTTAAGTTCTTCGATCTTTTGTTCGAGGTGAATCAGGGTTGTACCACCACCGGGAACAATTCCTTCTTGCACCGCTGCTTTGGTGGCATTCAAGGCATCCTCAATGCGTAGTTTGCGGTTTTTGAGTTCTGTTTCGGTTGCAGCACCGACTTTGATCACGGCAACGCCTCCAGAGAGTTTCGCGATCCGTTCTTGCAGTTTCTCGGTATCGTAATCAGAATCAGTTGCGGCTAATTCTTTACGCAGTTGCTCAATGCGTTTTTTAACGTCTTCCGTGTTGGTTGCGTCAGTGACGATCGTGGTGCTGTCTTTCGTAATCGTTACTTTGCGAGCAGTGCCCAACATATCGAGCGATACGGAATCCAAACTGAGGCCAATATCTTCAGAAATCAGTTGACCATTGGTGAGAACGGCGATGTCTTGCAGCATTGACTTGCGTCTTTCGCCAAACCCAGGCGCTTTGATCGCCGTTACATTCAATACGCCACGCAAACGGTTGACCACCAGCGTTGCCAGCGCTTCTCCTTCGACATCCTCGGCGATAATCAGGAGCGGTTGACCCGATCGAGCCACCTTTTCTAAAACCGGGATCAGATCTTGAATGGAACTAATCTTTTTATCACAGAGTAGAATGACAGCGTTTTCGAGTTCGGCAATCAGCCGCTCAACGTCGGTGACAAAGTAGGGAGAGAGATAGCCGCGATCGATCTGCATCCCTTCGACTAATTCCATCTCGGTGGCGAGTGACTTGGATTCCTCGACTGAGATCACGCCATCACGACCCACTTTTTCCATTGCTTCGGCAATCATCGCGCCCACTTCTTCATCGTTGCCTGAAGAGACGGTTGCAACTTGAGCGATCTCGTTGTTTTCGACGGGCTTGGCGACGGCTTCGATTTCAACCACAATTTTGGCAATGGCTTTTTCGATACCGCGGCGCAGACTCACCGGATTTGCCCCCGCTGCCACGTTTTTCAGACCTTCTCGAATCATCGCTTGAGCGAGCACGGTTGCGGTCGTGGTGCCATCTCCAGCCAAATCCTTGGTTTTGGAAGCCACTTCGCGAATCAGAGAAGCGCCTGCATTTTCGAGCGGGTCTTCGAGTTCGATTTCTTTGGCGATCGTTACGCCGTCATTCACAATCTGAGGCGTGCCAAATTTCTTTTCTAGCAGGACGTTGCGCCCTTTGGGGCCGAGGGTTACCCTTACGGCATCTGCCAGAGCGTTGACCCCTTGTTCGAGCGACTGTCTAGATTCTTCACCAAAGACAATAATTTTTGCCATATTCTTCTCCCAGTTCTCCACCTAGCAATTTAGCACTCTAAGCGATCGACTGCTAAACGAGATCTGGATCGGAAAACCGAATAGGGCAATTTGTCGCCCAACAACCATAGAGAATCTATCTCTGGTGAAGCGTACGTCTCCTATAAAAAACCTGTGGCTCAAGTCGCAAGGGGGGGCATTGCTACAAACTAGTCTTCTCAATTGTCAGGGTAATCGTTGATCAAGAGCGGCGATCGAGATCTTAGAATTCGTATTCCCACTCGCGATCGCGTTCTATAACTTTCCAATTCTCTAAGGCAAACAATCCATATAGGTTTCTACGTCCCAATTGCTGGTTGTGGCTAAGAATCTTTCCCATTCATCACGCTTATACCAGTGGTAGAGAGAATACATTTCTCCTGGCATTGAGGATTTGATCACGTCGTCATCCGCTAAACGATCGAGTGCTTCACCCAGAGACATGGGTAATTTTTTCACTTGCTTTCCGGCTTCCATTGCTTCGTACAAATTTCGCTGCTCAGGCTCACCGGGGTCGAGGTTGCGCTTGATCCCGTCGTCAAAGGCTTTGAGGATTGCCCCCGCCATGAGATAAGGATTGACCATCGAATCGACCGCCCGATATTCAAACCGACCGGGAGCCGACACCCGCAGACCACAGGTACGATTTTGATAGCCCCAATCTGAATAGACGGGTGCCCACAATCCGGTGTCCCACAGCCGACGGTAGGAATTTACCGGAATGGAGGGTTCGGGAACCCCTTCTCCATCCCCACATCTAAAGCTAGGGGCTTTAAGGGTTCCCGAACCCTCCATTCCGGTAATAAATGTATTGAATGCCCAGATCTTTGATCTTAGCTTTGACCTGTTTGACTCGTTCTGCGCGATCGTCGTCTGCGACATACTATTCGAGGTCAGTTAGTGCGGCTCTTGTGAGAATTCCAGTCACGGTCGAACCCCCAAAGATACGTTTTGTTTGTTGTTTAACGTGAATTCGATAAATTTCACTACGGTTGTTAATCCAGGCAGCCCCCTAAATCCCCCACGAGTGAGGGACTTTGACTAGAGATTTCGCTTTAAAGTCCCCCAGATTGGGGTAGGGTTGATTTATTCTAGGGAGAGAAAAGCGAACAGCCGATTCCCTCATTAGTTGCTAAGAACCATCCAAATGAAAGAATCAGGGTTTTGGGTTTCCTTGATTTTCCCTTAATCAGAATGAATCAGCCCTACCCCAGATTGGGGGGTTGGGGGGCAGAAGTACCAAACAACGAAGTGAAAATTCATCAAGCTGGCGTTGTTTAAAGCTTGTTGTGTCTAGTAAATCCAACTCGTCATAACAGGTTTGTATCTGAGAATACGGTTAGCCTAATTTAACGATTTGTTGAATTTGAAAATGGAAACGGTTTCCAGGGAATCCATTCGGCCCATATGTTTGCCATTGTGCCATCTGCGATCGTCGCGTTCAAGCTTTCATTAATCGCTGTGAGTAATTCAGCATTGTCTTTCGTAACTCCGATCCCAAACGGAACCTGTGTCGGAATGGTGAACGCAAGCCGCAAATTGGGATCTTCGTCGGCGGCCACGACTAACACTAATTCATCATCGATCAGGGCATCGATTTGGCGCGATCGCACTGCCTCCAACATCTCTGGTAACACTTTGTCGCTACCGGGATAAGGAATCGTCTGAACGCCCGGAAAGGTTGCTGCTAAAGCAATATTAGTGCTGTCTGCCAGTCCGCCGACTTTTAGACCAGCTAGATCGGATTGAGACTGAATGGAACTGTTCGATCGCACCAAAACCGCTTCGTCAAACAATCCGTAAGGCTGGGTGAAATTGACCCATTGTTGACGTTCTGACGTGATGGCTTGATTGAACCAAACTACGTCATATTTTCCAGCTTGCAGGCTGGTATAAAAATCTTTCATTGCTCGATTGTGCCAGACAGGTTTTAAGCCCAATCGTGTGCAGATCAGCCGCGCTAACTCTGGCTCATAGCCTGCCCGAACGCCACCATTGACATAACTCATCGGACGCGCATCAAAATCGCTGGTAACAATGTGTAGATAACCAGACATAACTGTTGGCAACATCTTAGGTTCCATCCTGACGAATCGAGTGTTGAATTCAGACGCAAATCTCAGGAAACGCTGTCGTTAACGTGAATTCGATGAAGTTTTTTGCTTCGTTGTTCAACGCTTCTGCCCCCCAAGCTGCCCATTCTGGGGAACTTTTAGATCAGTTTTTTGGTTCAAAGTCCCTCACTCGTGGGAGATTTAGGGGGCTGCCCAGATTAATCACCGTAGCGAAAGATTTCATCGAATTCACGCTGTCGTTAACGGTTCTTAAATACTAAAAACTTGATCAACTCGTAGCTCAAAATACACTTTTTCAAGCCAGCAAACTTACTATAACAAGTTAATACTTACCTCAAATCATTTAACTTAGCAGGTTTAACTTAGCAAGGGTGAATCATGACTTATCAGCCGATTCAACTGACTGACGTTCAGATTCAACAGTTTCAAGAAGATGGGTTTTTGATTGTCGAAAATTTCTTGCCGATCGACTTCTCAAATCGCCTGGTCGATCGCATGGAGCCTTTGTTTCACGGTCAGTTTGAGACGGGGATTTATCCAGATGAATGGCACTGGCGACCGGGGTTGAGCCTGCCCGATGTGACGCGAGAAATCTGTAACGGTTGGAAATGTGACCTGACGATCGCCAGCCTCGTTCTCTCTGCCGAAATCGGTCGTTTGACGGCCACACTGGCAGGCTGGGAAGGCGCACGCATCGGTCAAGACAGCCTGTGGATGAAGCCGCCTGGAGCCAAAGAAATCGCCATGCATCAGGACGGAGCCTATATTGACTATCTCGATCCGCCTGCAATGATGACCTGTTGGATCGCCCTCAACGATGCCACCGCTGCCGACGGGACGCTGATCTACGCCAAAGGCTCTCACCAATGGAATTTGGTCAATGTCGAAGGCGAATTTCACGCCCCCAAGAAGGATTATCGTTGGGCAATGCTACAAGCCGCCGAGCAAGCAGGCGTAACCGAACCCGAACTCGTTTTGGTCGAAGTGCCCGCCGGAGGTTGTGCCTTTCATCATGGACGAACGTGGCACGGACTATGCAAAACGACGCGCACAGAAGGCACCTTTCACAGCATTGGGCTGCACACGATTCCCTCTAGCGCTCAGTTTCACACCACCAACAAGCCGGGCTACATTTACGGACGCTACAAGCGAGTCGGCGATCGCTCAATGGATGAAAGCTTTTTCCCCATCTTATGGACAAAAAACGGAGGACGATCGACCTTCCTAGCCGACTATTGCGAAGATGGATTGTTGTCGCGTTCCTATTCAGTGGTTTAGTCGATTGTTTAACCCAAATTCAACAAAATCTTTTGCTGCGGTTGCAAATTCGGGAGAGCAAGCTAAATCCCCCACGAGTGAGGGACTTTGAACCAAAAAACTGATCTAAAAGTCCCCTAGAATGGGGGGCTGGGGCGATCGCTACCTGACCCCAGAAGAACAAGCTGAACAGCTTCAAGAAAAAACAAAACGACTCGCCGATCGCCTGCGTGAATTGGGCGAAGACCCCGATCAGATTTGAGTGAGCGATCGCAGAGCGATACAATGATGAGGCTTTTTTGATGAAGCTTTATCACCATGTCGGTTGGACAAAAACTCTACGAAGGCAAAGCCAAGATCCTCTACACCACAGAAGATCCAGCCATTCTTTTGACTTATTTTAAAGACGACGCGACGGCATTTAACGCCCAAAAAAAAGGCAGCATCGTCGGCAAAGGAGAAATCAACTGCGCCATTTCTGCCCATCTTTTTAATCTGATGGAATCCAACGGCGTGCCCACACATTTTATCGATCGCCCCAAACCCAATGAAATGCGGGTCAAATCGGTCAAAATCATCCCCTTAGAAGTTGTCGTCAGGAACATTGCAGCCGGGAGTCTCTGTCTACAAACAGGTCTAGAACTAGGCACAATCCTCAAACAACCTTTGGTGGAGTTTTATTACAAAAATGATCAACTGGGTGATCCTCTACTAACTCACGATCGGCTGAAACTGCTTGATCTGGCCACCGATGATCAGGTGGATCAACTAATCAAGATGGCAACGCGGATCAATGACCTGCTTTCAGACTTTTTTCAGCAGTGTGACATTACATTGGTGGACTTTAAGCTAGAGTTTGGCGTTGATGCTGACGAGCAAATCTTATTAGCAGACGAAATCAGCCCTGACACCTGCCGCCTGTGGAACCAAAACGAAACCGACCCCGATCGCCGCGTCATGGACAAAGACCGTTTTCGTCGCGACCTGGGCAACGTGGAGGAAGGCTATCGGCAAGTGTTGGAACGAGTTTTGAGAAGGGATGAAGGATGAAAGGAGCAGTTGAATTCAGATTTAGATCTTGAATGATTTCAGGCTTAACTCTGAATTTAAACTCTTGTTTTTTCATCCCTCATCCCTCCTCGCGAAGCGGAACAAAGTTCTCCTTCATCCCTGCTCCAAGTTGCGGTAAAATTTCACGGTTTGAAGGTTTGTAACCGCTTCTTGATATTGTGAATAGAGTCTGCCCTGTGCAAGACCTGGTGTGAGACGTGCCAAACAACGAGAACAAAATGCGTTTATCTCCCGTTTTGATGGCAGCTTTTGCGGCTGTTACTACTGTCAGTTGGTCAAATTCGGCGCAAGCTAAAACTCCTGGTGCTGTCAGCAAACCAGAAGCAAGTCGCGCTCAAATCGTAGATGCAAACGTCGTCGATGTTTTTAGTGGCACTTCGATCGCACCTACCCCTCGATCGACCTCAGATGTCGTGGTCAAGACCATCAGTGCGCCTGAAACAGCGCTTCCAGAGCCGCTCAAAATTAAGCCTTTCCAGAAGGGGGTTGAGAAAGTTGCTCAAGGGGTCGGCGAAGATCAAGGAACCCCCAATCGGATTCAGATCAACACCTCTCCGACTCCAACGGTTCCTTCGACCAGTCCTCCACCCACGACTCCGGTTCCAGATCAGCCTTCCACACCAGAGAATGCGGCTCCCGGTACTCAGCCCACTACGCCAGAGAACGTGACTCCGGGCACTACGCCCACCACGCCAGAAAATGCAACTCCCGGTACTACGCCCACTACGCCAGAAAATGCAACTCCGGGCACTACGCCTCCGATCGCTCCCTTTGGCACGCCCACTCAACCTGCGGCCCCCGGCACTCCCGGCGCTCCACCCACCACGCCTCCCGAATCTGCGGAACCCGAACCCAGAGTATTAGTCGGTGAAGTTGTAGTCACCGGAGCCGAAGGCGCGACCATCACACCAGAACTTCAGGATGAGGTGTATCGAGCCATTCGCACCACACCAGGACGGACGACGACGCGATCGCAGCTTCAAGAAGACATCAATGCCGTCTTTGCCACGGGCTTTTTCTCCAATGTAAGAGCGACACCAGAAGACACGCCTGTTGGCGTAAGAGTCACCTTTGAAGTGCAGCCCAACCCAGTTTTAAAATCGGTGCAGCTTGAAGGGGCGAAAGTAGTTCCAGCAAATGTGGTCAACGATATTTTTAGCCCCCAGTACGGCACAACGTTGAATCTGCGCCAGCTTCAGACGGGCATTCAAGCGCTCAATAAGTGGTATCAAGACAACGGATTTGTTTTGGCCCAGGTCGTAGACGTTCCTAAAGTCAATCCCGATGGAACGGTGACGCTGCAAATTGCCGAGGGCGTGGTCGAAAACTTGCAGGTGCGATTTATCAACAAGCAGGGCGAAGACAAAGACGCTAAGGGCAACGTGATTCGGGGACGGACTCGTGACTTTATCATCACCCGCGAATTTGAACTCAAACCAGGCGATGTCTTTAACCGCAAAATCGCCGAACAGGATCTACAACGCGCCTTTGGGTTGGGCATTTTTGACGACATCAGACTGTCTCTTAGCCCTGGGCAAGATCCGCGTCAAGTCGTCGTCGTTGTCAACGTGGCCGAAAAAAATACGGGCAACGTCGGACTGGCAGGGGGCTTTAGTTCCGCAAGTGGCTTGTTTGGCAGCGTCAGCTATCAGCAGCAAAACGTGGGCGGCAACAACCAGAAATTTAACGCAGAAGTGCAGATTGGTCAGCGGGATCAACTGTTTGACTTGAGCTTCACCGATCCGTGGATTGCCAACGATCCCTATCGGACTTCCTACACCTTCAGTTTGTTTCGCCGCCAAACGATTTCGCTCGTCTTTGATGGGGGCGACCCAGAAGTTGATTTGCCCAATGGCGATCGTCCTCGCATTCTCCGAACGGGTGGCGGGCTAACTTTCACACGGCCGCTGTCCAAAACGCCCTTTAAGCGATCGGAATGGACGGCTTCTCTCGGTTTGCAATACCAACGGGTTTCTGTGCGCGATCAAGACGGCGAACTCAGCCCCAGAGATGCATTGGGCAATCTGTTAACGTTTAGTGACAGTGGCAAAGATGATCTGCTGACAGCAAGACTGGGCTTTGTGCGCGATCGTCGCAACAACTTTTTGACTCCAACCAGTGGCTCGGTTTTGAGCTTTAGCACTGAGCAGTCAGCCCCCCTGGGATCGGGCAGCATCTTCTTCAATAGACTGCGCGCCAACTATAGCTTCTACGTTCCGGTACGGTTTACTCGCCTGACTCCGGGCTGTCGAGACAATCAGCGTCTGAGAATTGGCGAAAAACCTCCGACAGAGGGCTGTCCTCAAGCGTTGGCCTTCAATGTTCAGGGCGGCACGGTTTTGGGCGATTTGCCTCCCTACGAAGCCTTTCCGCTGGGCGGCACCAACTCAGTTCGCGGCTATGACGAGGGCGAAGTGGGTAGTGGTCGCAGCTACATTCAAGCCACCGCAGAATATCGATTCCCCATTTTCTCGATCATCTCAGGCGCTTTGTTTGTGGATGCTGCCAGCGACTTGGGGACAGGCCAAAATGTACCTGGCGACCCCGCAGGTGTGAGAGATAAACCTGGCTTTGGGTTTGGGTATGGCGTGGGTGTTCGGGTGCAGACCGGATTTTTGGGCGCAATTCGGATCGACTTTGGTCTAAACGATCAGGGAGGCAACAACATCCGCTTTGGGTTTGGAGAACGGTTCTAATGGAAGCAAGCCAGTCAGGGGCATCGACACAGATCGGATCAGCAACAGCAACTTTAGCAACGGAAGTGACTCGATCGGGCATCGGTCTGCATACCGGAACCGTGACTCAAGTGCGAATTTTGCCGTCTGACCCAGAAACCGGACGCTATTTTGTGCGAGTCGATCTGCCCCATGCGCCCAAAATTCCCGCTGAGGTTGGAGCAGTTCGGCAAACGCTGCTTTCAACCGAACTGGTGAATGGCGATGTCAGCGTCCGGACGGTCGAACATCTGCTGGCAGCCCTGGCCGGAATGGGCGTTAACAATGCGCGAATTGAGGTCGATGGGCCAGAATTGCCCCTGCTCGATGGGTCGGCTCAAGAATGGGTGGCGGCGATCGTGCAAGCGGGACTCCTTCCCCAACCCAAACGGGTGACAGTTCCGCTTTTAGAACCGATTTATGTGCGTCAGGAAGATGCGTTTGTGGCGGCGATTCCGTCTCCCGAACTGCGCTTTACCTATGGGATTGACTTTGAGTTGGCGGCGATCGGCAACCAGTGGCACAGTTGGAACCCTGCTAAAGAATCGTTTGCCACCGACATTGCCCCCGCCCGGACGTTTGGACTCGCGCATCAGATCGACCACCTCCGCGCCAATGGCTTAATTAAAGGAGGCAGCTTAGAAAATGCTCTAGTCTGTGGGGAAGACGGCTGGATCAATCCCCCCTTGAGATTTTCTAATGAGCCAGTGCGCCATAAGCTTTTAGACTTAATAGGAGACTTGAGCTTGTTGGGTCACTTTCCCACCGCTCACTTTTTGGCTTACAAAGCCAGCCATCGTCTTCATGCTCAACTGGTTCAGCAATTAGTCAAAACTGACCCATAACCACCCTTTTATCCCACAGCTCATATGTCAACGCTGACCGATTCCAATTTAGAAAGTGTCGCTCCTCCGCTAGAAACCCTCGACCACACCCAGCCCGAACCGACTAAAAAAACATTCACGTTAGAAGAAATTCACAGCCTATTGCCGCATCGCTATCCCTTTGCGCTGGTCGATCGCATCATCGATTATGTGCCGGGTAAGCGGGCGATCGGTCTCAAAAATGTCACCTTTAATGAGCCGCACTTTCAAGGACACTTTCCGGGCAGACCGATCATGCCAGGGGTGTTGATTGTCGAAGCAATGGCCCAGGTGGGAGGCGTTGTCTTGACTCAAATGGCTGACACTCAGGAGGGGCTATTTATGTTTGCAGGCATTGATGGCGTGCGCTTTCGGCGGCCCGTCGTGCCGGGGGATCAGTTAGTGATGACGGTGGAACTGTTGTCGGTCAAAGGTCGTCGATTTGGTAAGATGCGCGGTCGGGCTGAGGTCGATGGTCAGTTGGCGTGCGAAGGCGATTTGATGTTTGCATTAGTTTAATAATGAGTTTTGAGTTTTGAGTTTTAAGTTTTGAGCGATAAGCTCACACACAACTTTGTCAACTCACTGCTCATCCCTCCTCCCTCCTCGCGAAGCGGAACACAGTTCTCCCTCATCCCTTTTATATGGCGACTCTGATTCATCCGACGGCGGTTATACATCCTGGTGCTGAGATCCATCCCACTGTGCAAATTGGAGCCTACGCTGTCATCGGAGAAAAGGTGAAGGTGGGAGCGGGGAGTATTATCAGTCACCATGTTGTGTTGGACGGATGGACAGAGATTGGAGAGCGAAATCATCTATTTCCGGGGGCGGTGATTGGCTCTGAGCCTCAAGATCTTAAATATGATGGGTCGCTAAGTCTGGTCAAGATTGGCAATGACAACCACATTCGAGAATTTGCAACCATTCATCGGGCGACTCGTGCGGGTGAAATGACGCAGATTGGCAACGGTAATTTGTTGATGGCGTATACCCATGTGGGGCACAACTGCTTAATTGAAGATCAGGTGATCATCTCAAACGCGGTCGCCCTGGCGGGGCACGTTCACATCGAGTCAAAAGCCAGAATTAGCGGGGTGTTGGGGGTGCATCAGTTTGTCCACATTGGCCGACACTCAATGGTTGGGGGCATGAGTCGCATCGATCGTGACGTTCCCCCTTTTATGACGGTCGAGGGCAACCCTTCACGAGTGCGATCGCTTAATCAAATTGGGCTGGAGCGATCGGGCTTTGAGCCTGGTCAACTGCAACTGATCAAAAAAGCATTTAGAATTATTTATCGGTCTGGACTGACGCTAGATGCCGCTCTGGAGCAGTTGGATCTGCTGTCTGACAGCCCCCATGTTCAACATTTGCGCCAGTTTATTCGCCTCTCGCTGATGCCCGGAAGAAGAGGGCTGACACCGGGGAGAAAAGCAGGGATGAGGGATGAGGGATGAGGGATGAAAGGTTGGAGATGGGAAAGTCGGGGAGCAGGGGAGCGTCGGAGCCGATTCAAAACTTAAGTGTCAAAACTCATCGGTCGAAGCTGCGAATTTTTATTAGCACCGGGGAAGTTTCTGGTGATTTGCAGGGGGCCTTGTTGATCGAGGCGTTGCAGAAGCGGGCTGAGGCGATCGACCTGGCGTTAGAAATTTTGGCGCTGGGGGGCGATCGTATGGCTGAGGCGGGAGCGACGCTGTTGGGGCATACGAGTACGATCGGGTCGGTTGGCATTCTTGAATCGGTGCCTTATGTGTTGCCGACGCTGCGGGTTCAACGTCAGGCCAAGCAATATCTTCAGCAAAATCCCCCGGATCTGGTCGTCTTGATTGACTACATGGGGCCAAACGTGGCGTTTTGCAGCTACCTGCATAAGAATATGCCAGAGGTGCCCGTCGTCTTTTTTATTGCGCCGCAGGAATGGGTGTGGTCGCTCAATTCGTTCAATACCGATCGCATCATCGAAGCCACTCAAAAAATCCTCGCAATTTTTCCCGCAGAGGCGGACTATTATCGGCGCAAAGGCGGACGGGTTTCGCTCGTGGGTCATCCTCTGGTGGATCGGGTGCAAGCGGCTCCCAGTCGAGACAGTGCGCGATCGGCGTTGGGCATTCCTGCCGATCAAACGGCGATCGTTCTCTTACCTGCGTCTCGTCAACAAGAGTTGAAATATTTGATGCCTGTGATGTTTGAGGCGGCGAGACAGATTCAAAACCAGCGATCGGACGTGCATTTCTGGATTCCGTTAGCGCTAGAGAAATATCGAGCCGCGATCGTTCAGGCCATCCAAACATACGGACTTCGCGCCACGCTGCTAGAAAGTAACAAAGGACAGACGACCTTGCAGGCGATCGCCGCCGCCGATCTGGCCATTACCAAATCAGGAACCGTCAACCTCGAAATGGCGTTGCTCAACGTGCCGCAGGTGGTGATTTATCGCGTCAATCCGATCACTGCTTGGATTGCTCAATACGTTCTCAAAGTTTCGATTCCCTTTATGTCACCGCCCAATCTCGTTGAGATGAAACCCGTCGTTCCCGAATTTTTGCAACATCACGCCACGGTTGAGAATATTGTCCAAACCTCGATCGACTTACTCAAGCCAGAAAACCGCCAGAAGATGCTTACTGCCTATCAAGAAATGCAGACCGCGATCGGTCAAGCAGGGGTGTGCGATCGCGCAGCAGACGAAATTCTAAAACTGGTGGTCTAACAGGACGTGAATTCGATGAAATCTTTCGCTGCGGTTGTGAATCCAGGCAGCCCCCTAAATCCCCCACGAGTGAGGGACTTTGAACCCAAGATCTTGTCTGAAAGTCCCCCAATTTTGGGGGGTTGGGGGGCAGAAGCGCTGAAGAACGAAGCAAAAAAACCTCATCGAATTCACGTTAAC
>NZ_JBJPHS010000130.1:0-15956 GCF_052939495.1 Phormidesmis sp. 146-12
CGAAGGTGGAAAATATTGCTTTTCGGCTTAGACCTCTTATTCCCGATAAAGTCTAAAATCTGAGCTGATCGTTGAGAGCGTCTTGACTCAAATCGATCGCTCCTTCGAGTTTGTGATCTGGGACGATGGCTCCACGGATCAGTCGCTGGCGATCGCTCAGTTTTATGCCGCTCAAGATGATCGAATTAGACTGATTGCTGCACCTCACACTGGACGAGTCGATTCTTTAATCAAAGCGATTGCGCTATCTACCGGAACCTATATCGGTCTTATAGATAGCGATGATTTACTTGCCAAACAAGCTTTAGAACAAACAAAGGCGATTCTGGATAGCAACTCTGACGTTGGGTTAGTTTATAGCGATTATGTGACGATCGACGCACAAGGAAAGCCAGTTGAGTATGGTTCTCGGTGTCAGATTCCCTATTCGCGCGATCGTCTGTTGGTCAGCTTTATGGTGATGCATTTTCGATTAATGCGTCGAAGTTTGTACGATCAAGTTGGCGGATTTAATCCTGAATTTGAACTTAGTCAAGACTATGATTTGATCTTAAAGCTGTCAGAAGTGACTGACATTCATCATTTACCGCAACCTCTATATTTCTATCGCTATCATCAAGACTCGATTGACCTACATCGTCAAATTCAGAAAATTATTTGTAGCCACAAGGCTGCTCAAGAGGCTTTGGTCAGGAGAGGCTTGAGTGAGCAATTAGAGTTGACCGTAGAACTCTCTGCTCAGGTGGCATTGCTACAGAAATCTGGAAGTGCTACTGAGATGGACGAAGCGGAATTTGAAAAGTAGACAACTTTCAAGACCCTGGCTGCGATCGACTTCATCAAGCTTTTTTCTCAACTCAATTCTAAGAAAATGATTAAATTCGCATCCTGAATGCAGAAATCGAATTGGGATCATGCACCTTGTGAATAAATAAAGGGACTTTAGTATTGCTCACTACAATTAGGGGCTAGTCACAATTTAGAACTCCGCCTAGTCTTAACAAGGAATGCGCTACAAAAACTCCTGTTATGACTAAAAAGAATTTGGTTGTCATTGGCAACGGCATGGTCGGGCACCGCTTTTTGGAGGAAATGATCGCCAAAGAAGCCTCCCAAAACTGGAACCTGATCACCTTTTGCGAAGAACCTCGTGTCGCTTACGATCGCGTCAATTTAAGTGGCTTTTTTGCCGGAAAAACAGCAGCCGATCTGTCGCTAGTCGAGCCGGGGTTGTATCAGGAAAATAACATTCAAATCTACATCGGTGACAAAGCAGAACGCATCGATCGCACTGGCAAAACAATCACGTCAGCGAATGGTGTCGTGATTCACTACGACAAAGTGGTGATGGCGACAGGTTCCTATCCATTTGTGCCGCCGATCGCCGGAAAAGACACCGCTGGCACCTTCGTTTATCGAACGATCGACGACTTAGAAGCCATGTCAGCCTACGCCAAACAGTGCAAAGTGGGTGTCGTGATTGGCGGCGGACTGCTGGGACTGGAATGCGCCAACGCGCTCAAAAATATGGGCTTAGAAACTCACGTCGTTGAGTTTGCCCCTCGCTTGATGCCTGTCCAAGTCGATGATGTTGGCGGAACTATTCTCAAAAACAGAATCGAAGCACTGGGTGTTGCCGTTCATACTCAAAAGTCCACGACTGAAATTGTGAGTGAAAATGGGCGCGTCACAAAAATGCGCTTTGCCGAAGGTGACGAACTGCCCACCGATATGATTGTGTTTTCTGCGGGGATTCGTCCTCGTGATGAACTGGCTAGAGAGTGCGGATTAGCCGTTGGAGATCGCGGTGGTATTGTCATTGACGATCACTGTCAGACTTCTGATCCTGATATCTTAGCGATCGGCGAGTGTGCCCTTCACAATCATCGAATTTATGGCTTAGTGGCTCCAGGATATGCGATGGCCAGTATCGCGGCTAATCAGCTTTGTAATCAAGGTAGCAACACCTTTACGGGTGCAGATATGTCTACTAAATTGAAACTGCTGGGTGTCGATGTCGCCAGCTTTGGAGATGGATTTGCCAAAACATCCGGTGCCAAAGAGTTTGCGATCGTCGATTCCGTTCAGGGCACTTACAAAAAATTGGTGCTGAATGAAAAGGGCGATCGCTTGTTAGGCGGCATTCTGGTTGGGGATGCGTCGGCCTACGGCACGCTGCTGCAACTGATGCAAAATCAAATCACACTGCCACCTCATCCCGAAGATTTGTTGTTGCCGCCCCGCGAAGGAAAAACCGCCGTCTCAATGGGTGTTGAAGGACTGCCCGACACGGCCCAAATTTGCTCTTGCAACAATGTGACAAAGGGACAAATTTGCAGCGCCATTCAAGAAAATAACTTCACTGAAATTGGCACCCTCAAAAAATTCACAAAAGCCGGAACAGGCTGTGGCGGTTGCGTTCCGTTAGTCACAGACTTGCTGAAGGCAGAACTCAAAAAAGCAGGCGTTGAAGTCAAAAATCATCTCTGCGAACACTTCTCCTATTCTCGACAAGAGCTATATCATTTAGTCAGGTCACAACACATCCAAACCTTTGAGTCTCTACTCGCGCAACATGGACAGGGGAAAGGCTGCGAAATCTGTAAACCTGCCGTTGCTTCAATTCTCGCCTCTGCCTGGAATGACTACATTCTCAATCAGCCTCACGCGGGCTTGCAGGACACAAACGATGCATTTCTGGCCAACATTCAAAAAGACGGGACGTATTCGGTGATTCCGCGCATTCCGGGCGGCGAGATCAAGCCAGAAATGCTGATTGTGTTGGGCGAGGTTGCCAAAGAATTTGGACTCTACACCAAAATTACAGGCGGACAGCGCATCGATCTGTTGGGCGCACGAGTCGATCAGTTGCCCCACATCTGGAAAAAATTGACCGATGCGGGATTTGAATCCGGTCACGCCTACGGCAAAGCCTTGAGAACGGTAAAATCCTGTGTCGGAAGCACCTGGTGTCGATTTGGGGTGCAAGACTCCACTAGTTTAGCGATCGCCGTCGAACTCCGTTACCGAGGACTGCGCGCCCCCCACAAGCTCAAATCTGCTGTCTCTGGTTGCACCCGCGAATGCGCCGAAGCTCAAAGCAAAGATTTTGGCATTATCGCAACCGAAAAAGGATGGAATTTATACGTTTGTGGGAATGGCGGTATGAAACCGCAACACGCTCAACTGATTGCTGAAGATGTCGATCAAGAAACGCTAATTAAATACATCGATCGCTTCTTAATGTTCTACATTCGCACCGCAAACCGATTAGAACGCACCGCTACCTGGCTCAACAAATTAGAAGGCGGACTGGATTACCTCAAACAAGTGATCATTGACGACTCACTGGGTATTTGCGCCGAGCTAGAAGCCGAAATGGAACATCAAGTTGCCACCTACGCCTGCGAATGGAAAGCGACGATCGCCGATCCTCAAAAGTTAGCTCGCTTCAATCATTTCATCAACTCCGACCAACCCGATCCCAGCCTGGTAAAAATTGAGGAACGCGGCCAAACCCGCCCCGCCTTTGAACACGAAAAGGAACTGCTGAAAACAGGCGATCGACTGTAAAAATCGATTGGTTCAAGACAAACCATCAACTCTGATTGATCTGCCTTCATCCTTCATCCCTCATCTCTATGATCCAAGCACTCCCAAATTCAGAAACCGTGACTCAGTGGATTACTGTTTGTTCAATTGATCAAATCTTACCGAATACAGGCGTTTGTGCCCTCGTCAAAGGAGAGCAGATTGCTATTTTTCGAGTCGGTGAAAGTGAGGACGTGTATGCGATCGCTAACTACGATCCGTTTAGCAAAGCCTTTGTTTTGTCACGGGGACTGGTGGGCGATCGCAACGGCGTTGTCAAGGTCGCTTCTCCCATCTACAAACAAAACTTCAGCCTACAAACAGGTCAATGTCTAGACGACGAAACCGTGAGCGTGCCGACCTTTCCAGCCAGAGTCGTCGAAATGCAGGTTCAAGTAAACGTTACTGAGAGCTAGACCGCGCCTTGCATTTTAGCTGTTAGCGTTTAGTTAACTTTTTTCAATTGCTGCGCTTCCGTGAATTCCCCAAACCGACGCTACGATCTAGACTGGTTAAGAGTTTTAGCTGTATTGCTGCTGGTTTATTTTCATGCGGCGGCTGTTTTTTATCGGGGTGAATTGGGCGAGTTTTATATTCAGAATGATCCGTTCAGTCCAGCCTTAACAGCCTTTATCTTTTTTGTTCATCAGTGGCACATGCCACTATTTTTTTTGTTGTCGGGGTCAGCCACCTGGTTTGCGCTCCAGGGACGATCGCCCCATCAATATCTCAGCGATCGCTTCAAGCGCCTGTTTGTCCCTTTTGTATTGGGTACTCTAGTTTTGGTGCCGCCCCAGGTTTATTACAAGTTGCTCAGTCACCATCAATTTCAGGGGTCGTATCTTCAGTTTTATCCTCAGTTTTTTAATGGCATTCGTCCAAACGGTAATTTTGAATGGGCGCATTTGTGGTTTGTCATTTATCTGCTGGTGTTGTCGATCGTCGCGCTACCTTTTTTATTGCTTCTTAAGCGCAAGCAGCCTGAATACTCAAATTGGATCGGCTTTCTCGAAAAACCGGGAGCTATTTTCTTACCCGCTATCCCGTTAGCGATCATTGAAGGCACGCTGCGACCTCATTGGTTTGGCTTTCAAAATCTGTATGACGATTGGGCGAATGTGCTGCTGTATCTAACTTATTTGATTTACGGGTTTGTTCTCAGCTCAGACGATCGATTAGAGAAAGCAATCGATCGACATCAAATTCTCTCATTGTCGTTGGCAATCATCGGAACATTTATTTTATTGAGTCTGAGTATTGCAAATTTGCTTCCAGTGCGTGGTTATTCTTTTGAATATGTGGTGTATCAAATGTTTCGCGGCGTTCACTCGTGGTGTTGGGTGATTGCTCTACTCGCATTGGGACAACGTTATTTAAGTTTTAACAACCGTTTTCTAACGTATCTCAATCAAGCCTCGTATCCAATCTTTTTGTTGCATCAATCCGTTCTCGTTGCGATTAGTTTTTATGTGGTTCAGTGGAAAATTGGGGTTGTAGAAAAGTTCTTGATAATTAGTACAGCAACTGTTGTGATCACGATCGTATTGTACGATTTGACTATCAAACGACTGAACTGGATACGCTTTCTATTTGGGTTAAAGCCTCAATAGAAGAGAACAAAGAGGAGAACCATGTCTCAGGTATCGATCGTCATTCCTACGCTAGATGAGGCGGCTTGTTTAGAACGAACGCTGCATCAACTCATGGTTTTGCATCCACCTGCCTGGGAAATTATCATCGTGGATGGTGGCAGTCAGGATGACACGATCGCCCTTGCACAACGTTATTTAGAATCGATTCATTCAGATATCAAAACGAAAATTATTCAGAGCGATCGACGCGGACGTTCTCCTCAAATGAATGCTGGCGCGAATGCTGCAACAGGAGAAATTTTATGCTTTCTTCATGCAGATACCTGGGTGCCCGATGATGTCGTCTCAGTGATGGAGCAAACGCTAACAAACCCCGAAATTGCTTGTGGAGGCTTCATTTCGCTGATGGTTGGACAAAAGACTCGCTGGGGAATTTCGCTGCACAATTATCTCAAAACTTACTACGCTCCCTTGTTGTTTAGACCTCACTTATTTGTTAAAGGGTTGCGCCTGCTGTTTGGTGATCAGGTGATGTTTTGTCGTCGGACTGATTTTTGGGACTGTGGCGGTTTTGATGAGGCGTTGCCGATTATGGAAGATGGTGATTTGTGTCGCAAACTGCTGCAAAAAGGACGCATTTGGCAAGTCGATCGCGTGGTACAAAGCTCCGATCGTCGCGTCAGAAAATGGGGTGCTTGGAAGGCAACAGGCATCTATCTATACATCGGCATTCTTTGGGGAATGGGGGTTTCTACAGAGTACTTGAAGCGATTTTATGAGGATGTTCGCTGATTCAAACTCCAGTCATAGTAGAGATATTTGATTGAGGTTTTTGGGTTGATCAAATCATTCTTAAGATAGATGCGAATGTAGTCTTGAATCGAATCAGAAGCTTTGAGAAAATCGGCTCGATACCATTTAAAGATCTTGCTGCAATAAAGCGTATCAGCTTCCGAATCATACCGAACTTTTTCTGAATTATTAATAAATTGTTGAGCATCTTCTTCTAATTGCTGCTGAACTTTTTCGGGATAGTAAGCCTCATTTCTTAACAGCGGACAGCCGATCGATGCACAAACGATCGCAAAATGAATTCGAGGATCTTCTAAAGTTCTCAAACGCTGGTTTTCAATCTGGGCCAGGCTGTAATGTGTACCCGCTACAGAGTACGATCGCTGCATAAAAAATCTCAGAAACGCAATCCAGTTTGGAATTCCTAAGATGTTTGGACGAATTGAATCAATTGGATATCGCCGCAAAATTTTAGAAATCGTAAAGGCATTGTATAGATTAATCCACAATGCTAATTGGTCATCGATCGTTCCATCAACCTGATTTAGGGACGCAATTTCAGACAGCCAACTGGTTAGAGCTGTGGGCTGTTCTCGTTGCCAGGACTGATAATCTACTCGCCCCCGATCATCGACGTATCGACGAAGTAAAGCATCCCACGGCGCAAAATTGATCATGTTTCCCCTTCTCAAGATAGTGGTCTATTGGCGGCTAACCGCTACTGTTGATCATGACTCAATTAAATGATCGGAGACTGTTATGAAATACGATCGTCTCATCGTTCCTCCAGGTGCAAAAATCTCTTTAGCTAAAGATTATAATCCTGGATACACAGGTGATTATAAAGATAAAGCAGAAAGCGAAGGGAAACTTAAAAGTGATGTAGAGCGCTTGGCTGCTTTTCAAGATATCCTCTATGCACAAGATACTCATGCTGTGTTAATTCTCTTTCAAGCGATGGATGCCGCCGGAAAAGATGGCACGATCAAGCATGTGATGTCAGGCGTTAATCCCCAGGGCTGTCAAGTTTTTAGCTTTAAAGCTCCGTCTTCAGAAGATTTAGATCACGACTATTTGTGGCGATCGTCTAAAGCACTTCCTGAACGTGGTCGGATTGGAATTTTCAATCGTTCCTATTACGAAGAAGTGCTAGTGGTGCGCGTTCATCCAGAGATTTTGGCAAAGCAACAGTTACCTGCTCAAGCCGTTAAGGAAAACATTTGGAAACGCCGTTTTACAGAGATCAACAACTTTGAAAAGTACCTTGTTGACAACGGCATTATCATTCTTAAGTTCTTTCTCAATGTCTCAAAATCAGAGCAAAAGAAGCGGTTTTTAGCCAGAATTAACCAACCTGAGAAAAATTGGAAGTTTTCCGCCAACGATGCCAAAGAGCGGGGCTTTTGGGATGATTACATGAATGCTTATGAAGATGCCTTCAACCATACCAGCACTGAGGCGGCTCCCTGGTATATTATTCCTGCTGACCACAAATGGTTTACTCGGTTAGCAGTAGCTGACATCATTTGTACTAAGTTGGCTTCTCTCGATTTGCAGTATCCGGCTCTGAAAGAAGAACATCGGCAGCAACTTTTAAAGGCAAAGCAGATGTTAGAAAATGAATAACCGTTAGGAAATGGGGAGGGTTGCTATTTTGGTTCTCGAATGTTTAAGAAGTCACGTTTTTCAGAGAGCTTTGTTGATTAGATTCTCATCAGTTTGCGATTCGTTTCAAAATTAATCTTCCCCATCTTCCTATGAAAGTTGCTGTCTTTAATACGAAGCCTTACGATCGCCAATTCTTCATTACTGCTAACTATGACTATGAGCACAATCTGGTCTTTTTAGAACCTCGTCTGAGTCCAGAGACTGCACTTTTAGCAAAAGGGTTTCCAGCTGTTTGTGTGTTTGTCAATGATCAGTTGGATGCCCATGTCCTAGAGATTTTAGCCTCACATGGAACTCGATTGATTGCTTTACGCTGTGCAGGATTCAACAACATTGACCTCCAGGCTGCTGTCAAATTGAAACTAAGGGTCGTGCGTGTTCCAGCCTATTCACCCCATGCAGTGGCAGAACATACGATCGGACTAATGTTAACCCTTAACCGCAAAATTCATCGCGCCTACAATCGGGTTCGAGAGGGCAACTTTTCGCTAGAAGGACTGTTAGGATTTGACCTGCACGATCGCACAATTGGTATCGTTGGCACTGGAAAAATTGGTCAAATTGTCGCTCAAATTATGCAAGGGTTTGGTTGCCGAGTTCTCGCTTATGATGTGCATCCCAATCCTATTTGTGAGGCGACCGGGGCAAAATATGTAGACCTGACAAAACTGTTGACTGACTCAGATGTCATTACACTGCACTGCCCTTTAACCCCTGAGACGCATCACTTGATCAACCAGACCACGATCGCTCAAATGAAAAAGGGCGTAATGTTGATTAATACCAGTCGAGGTGCGCTGATTGATACAACAGCAGTCATTCATGGATTAAAGTCTCAAAAGGTTGGTTCTCTAGCTTTAGATGTGTATGAACAAGAATCAGATTTATTTTTTGAAGACCTATCTGATCAAATTATTCAAGATGATTTGTTTGAGCGGTTATTAACCTTTCCAAATGTGCTGATTACGGCTCATCAAGCATTTTTTACTAAAGAAGCTTTGCAGAATATTGCCGAAACGACACTTTCAAATATCAGTGAGATTGAGCAAGGTCAAACATGTGCCAATCAGGTGAATTTAGAGCAAGCGATCGCTTCTAAGTAAGCAACAAAACTTTAGTTCGATCGCTACATTTTGAACTATTCAATGTTCTAGATCATGGTATTGTCCAGGTAAAGATTAGTGATATAGTTGTCCCATTTGGGTTGTAGAAATTCGGTGGTTAGTGGTTAGTCGCCAATCAATGGTTGAGCATTAATCAGTAAGAACGTGCTATTTCAAAATTTTCACAACTGATTTAAGACTGCTATAGATTGTGAACTATTTCTAAACAATGAGTGAGATACTTATCAACAAGTTAGGAAGAGAAAATGTGCCAGTTTCTCATCTAGAATCCTAACTATTAGAATTTCTACGCGATCGGGGAATAATGATAAATGCTCAAATGTGCCGCTTTGGGTCGCATTATTTATGAATCGTTCCTATGCTGAAGCCGCCATCGATTCCTCATCGCATCCCGCTACGCCTGATTTTGGTCTTGCCATTTGTCTTGCAAATCCTAACTGTAGTAGGACTGACAAGTTGGATCTCGCTTCGCAATAATCAAAGAGCAATTCATAACCTTTCTAGCCAGCTTCAAGCCGAGACAAGCAATCAGATTTCTCATCACTTAGATGGCTATTTACAGATTCCGCACCAGATTAATCAAACCAATTTAGCTGCGATCGAACTGGGATTACTCAACCTCAAAGACCTAAAAACCACGGGACAATTTTTCTGGAAACAGATGCAAATTTTTAACGTGGGCTATATCAATTTTGGCGGCAAGCAAGGCGAATTTATTGGAGTTGAGCGACTCGACAGTGGCAGTTTTTTGATCAATGAAAGTCGTACAGCATCACCAGACAAAACCTCTGTTTATGAAGTCGATCGCCAGGGACGACGCACCCGCCTCGAAGCCGTTTTGACCAATCAAGCCTCTATTCATGACGAAGGTTGGTATGCAGATGCCGTGAAATCGGGCCGTCCCACTTGGAGCCGCATTTATCAATGGCAAGACAAGCCGACTGTATTATCTATTTCTTCGAGCTACCCTATCTATGACAAATCACAAAAACTAGTGGGTGTGATCGGTGTGGATCTGATACTGTCTCAAGTCAGTGAGTTTTTGCGCGGTTTGAGAATCAGTCCCTCTGGTCGAACCTTTATCATAGAGCGCAATGGGTTGCTGGTTGCTAGTTCAGTCGGTCAACCGTTTGTGGTAGTCAACGGGGAAGCCAAAAGGCTAAGTGCCAGTCAAAGTGCAGATGAGGTGACGCGATCGACGCTACAACACTTATCTCAACACTTTGGCAATCTCAATGCAATTCAGGGAAATCAGCAGTTTAGCTTTGAGCGCGTGGGAGTACAGCAGTTTGTGAGCGTGAGTCCCTGGAACGATCGCTTTGGCTTGGATTGGCTCATTGTCGTCGTGGTGCCAGAGTCCGATTTTATGGAAGTGGCGCACCATAATACTCAGGCCACTATTTTCTTGTGCTTGCTGGCGCTGGTGGCGGCTTCGGCGATCGGGGCAGTCACCTCCCGAAGGCTCGTCGAGCCGATTTTGAGAATGGTCAACACGGCGAATGCCTTATCGAGTGGAGATTGGCAGCAGCGAGTTCAGGACTCTCGAATTAGTGAAATTTCTCTGTTGTCCACTGCATTTAATCGGATGGCAGGACAGCTACAATCTTCATTCACCACACTGGTCTACACAGCGTCTCACGATGCATTAACAGGACTGCTCAATCGCAATTCATTTCAGCAAAAACTACACGAAGTCATTCTGCATTATGAAGAAAACAATCGTATCACCACTGCTGATTCTACCAGTAGTCTATTTGCGGTTCTATTTTTAGATCTGGATCATTTCAAGTTTGTCAATGATAGCTTGGGTCACTTGATTGGCGATCAGTTGTTGATCTCAGTTGCGAGACGATTGAGTTTGTGTTTGCGATCGATTGATATCATTGGTCGCTTTGGCGGAGACGAATTTATTATCCTTCTCAATCAAGTTACCGACATTACAGACGTTACGAGAGTTGCAGATCGTATTTTAGAAGAGTTTGAGCAACCCTTTAACGTGAATGGGAATGAGATCTTTATTGGCATGAGTATTGGAATCGTCTTGAGTACGATCGACAGTAAGCGCCCAGAAAGCTTTTTACGCAATGCCGATATTGCCTTGTATCACGCTAAATTAAATGGCAAAGCGGGCTATGATATTTTTAATGCAAACATGCATACGCAAGCAGTTGAGCGATTGCAGTTAGAAACCGATCTGAGACGTGCGATCGAACGGGAAGAATTTGAAGTCTACTACCAGCCGATCGTGCATTCACAAACTGCCTGCTTGACCGGGTTTGAGGCGCTCGTTCGGTGGAATCATCCGACTCAAGGACGGATCTCTCCTGCCAAGTTTATTCCCATTGCCGAAGAGACGGGACTGATCGTTAAACTGGGCGGTTGGGTGCTTCAGCAAGCCTGTTCTCAAATGAGCGTGTGGCAACAGCAATTTTTGGGCTGTCGATCGCTCACAGTCAGCGTCAATTTATCCGGTAGACAGTTTTTACAAATTGATTTATTAGAGCAGATTAATCACATTCTGATCGAGACGCAGTTACCGCCTCAGAGCCTAAAGCTAGAAATTACAGAAACGATTTTTATGCAGCGGGGAGAAGTCACACGGGCAAAAGTGGGTCGGCTCAAACATCTGGGCATTCAAATCAGCGTTGATGACTTTGGCACGGGCTATTCATCCTTAAGTTATCTGCATCGATTTCCGGCTAACACACTCAAAATTGACAGTTCGTTTATTCATCAGCTTGATGTCAGTGCTGAAAATCGGGCGATCGTAGAAGCGATTATCGTCCTCGCCCACAAACTGGGAATGGATGTCGTGGCTGAAGGGGTAGAAACGATCGCTCAACTCGAATCGCTTCAAACCATGCAGTGTGATCAGATTCAGGGCTACCTCTTCTCGCCGCCGCTATCCGCCAACCACATCACCGAACTTTTGATGACGCAATCGATCGACAGCGCAACCCAATACTGTTGGAAAATTGACCATTAGCGCGAAACCGATCAACGAGTCGAAAAACGACGCACAGCAAACAGACTGCCCAACAATCCTACAAAGCCCCCAAACCCCAACAGAATCAGAGGGAGCGCGATCGCATTTTCTGGTTTAAGCTGCAACCCTGTGGTCAAAAACTGCACAAAGTCGGCTTGCTGAGACAGTTGGTTTTGCAAAAATTGTTCGACACTGCGGATAAACCCCCAGGCGATCGTCGCGCCCACCACACCAAACGTCACGCCCTGAAGAATAAACGGAAAATAAATCCAGCTAGCGGTTGCGCCAACTAATTGCATGACTTCAATCTCGCGGCGACGAGCCATGACAATTAACCGAATCGTCGTATTAATCACCGCCATTGAGGTCAGCGTCAACATGCCCGTAATCGCCAAGCTGACCCAATTTAGTCCGCGATTGAGTTGAGCAATTTGCTTGACCGCTTCATCGACATATTGCACATTGTCCACGCCGCCCAGCGCTTTCAACTTTTTGGCAAGTGAGGGCACCTGTTCAGAAGACTTTGCCTTGACCTTTAGCTCATCGACGAGCGGGTTGCCTTCTAGCTGCTGGGTCACATCTTTGAGGTCAGAAATGCCCAATTCTTTGACTAAATTCGTCCAGGCTGTTTCTTTAGGAATGCTCTGGACAGCGGCGACTTCGGGGATTTTTTCGACGATCGGCTTGAGGGTTTCTGCGCCCACGCCTGTGTCGAGATAGACAGAGACTTCTAGCTGGCTGCCAAACTGATTGAGTAATCCTTCTAGTTGCCACGAAGTTTGCAGTCCGATACCAAACAAAAACAGCAAAACGGTGACGGTGCTGATGGCGGCCCAATTCATCCAGCCGCCGCGCTGCAATCCTAAGAGCGTTTCTCGCAGCAGGTAATCTAATTTAGTAAAAAAACGAAACACGGCTTTTCAGGTGACTTGTAATCTCCGTCATTTTTACCATCAAGTTGACAAATTACAAAAAAACTTGAGGCGCTGCTATGAGGAATAATTGGTAGGCGTGAGATGGGTCAGATCAACGTAGACCTTCAAACAATCAAACTGGTGGTTAAAACCGCAGCTAAGGATCGCGAATTAAATAAGATCGTTTATTGCCAAGCGACTTCGCCCCCTAAATCCCCCATTCTGGGGGACTTTGAGAAAGCAGACATTCTAGAATTTAAGGCAGTTTCGCGGTTCAAAGTCCCCCAAATTTGGGGGATTTAGGGGGCAGAAGCCGAATCAAACGAAGCGAAACCGCGAGAATTACAGGTTGTTTAATTCACGATCCTAAGAGAACAAAACCTACCTTCGCGGGTTAAACACTGCTAGTTTACGAAGGTAGACTTTGTTTGGGTAGAGGCGGCTTCTTACTCACAAGCCAGCTACTTACAAGCGTTGACGCTGCCGACTGAGAATGCTCATCACTTCTCCGGGCACGGGGGCAGGCAGCAAAGCACTCCAATCATTGACTTCAGCAAATCCCCTTGCGTGTAGGTTGTGAATCGTCTCGGTCACGCCACTGGGAGAACTAATGATCAAAATGCGGAGCGACTCAAAGGTGGGAGATCTTTGGGGAATTTCAAACTCGGCGAGAGTGTCCTGTAGCTTGAGGGACGTTTTGGGATGCCTGACCACCAGCGTTACTTTGGGAATGGATTGGGGAAAATAGCGTTCTTGAATCGCTTCTAAAATTGCGTAGGCGAAATCGCAAAGCCAGAACCCTGCGTTCAATATAGCTTCGGCCATGAGGATTGACTCCATCTTAGGTTTTGCAAGAAAACCCAAAAAACTAGCCACCCCGACAAGCATGACAAGTCAGAGCGGCTATGGGAGTGATAAGATCCTCCATTAGCCCTCTAGACTGGGTGTACAGTCTCGCGGGTTAGCTGCCCTTGGTTGTTGTCAGCAATCTTGGGCGGCGACAGACTAGATTTTTTGGGCGATCGAGTTGCCTCATCGCGACGAAAAGGCAACCTTAATCTGAGAGAATATCGGGATTTTTGGTTCGCGTCAAGTAAATTTCAAAATAACCTGGCGGTTGAAACCGCGGCTAAGAGAACAAAACCCGCCTTCGCAGGTTAGAACGCTCTATTGGTCAGTTAGATATCGGGATTTCCCAGGAAGAAATGTCCGTCCGTTGACGATGGTGATTGGCTTGATTGTGAATGTAGGCAGCAACAGGGTTAAGGTCTTGTGGATTGACTGTGAATGCAGCATAACTTCCTTGCCACTTAAAAAAGTTACCTGGTTTCGTCTGATGCGTCATACAGTGAGACGAACTTCCTTTGATCTGTTTGACAAGGGTAGCGATCGCCAAACTTGAAGAAAACCCGGTTAGCAAATGCATATGATCTTCAATACCCCCGATCGCAATGATCTGACATTCCATCTGCTCACACTCATACACAATCACGTTATAAAGTGCTTCTTGAACGTCTGGTGTAATGAGTGGCAGTCAATCCCACGTTGCCCACGCCAGATGCACATACAACTGTGTAAAATTGCGCCTCACACTTTCCTACCCCTCTTTTAGTCCGCGAAGGCGGACTTTGTTCTCTTAGATGCGATTTTAATCGCCCCTATTTGTCAGTCTTTATAACTATTCCCGAATCAAATCTACAGGTTTACGTCAGGGGGAATGATAATCCGATCGACCACATGAATCACACCATTGTTGGCTCGAATATCAGGCTGTGTCACCTTTGCTTCATTCACCGTCACTTGGGCTGACTTGACTTGAATATCGATCGTTTTACCTTCAACCGTTTTCACATCTCCTGACTTCAACTGGCTAGAAGTAATCTCACCCGGAACAACGTGATAGGTCAGAATGCGAGTCAAAATTGCGCGATTTTCAGGTTGTAGAACCCGTTGTCGAGTCGCCGCCGGAACGGACGCAAACGCCTGGTCAGTGGGCGCAAATACCGTATATGGCCCCTTTCCTTGCAAAGTTGAAGTTAGCCCTGCTGCTTGAATCGCCGCCGTCATCATCTTTAACGAAGGGTTAGCAGAGGCCACATCCACAATGCTGCCCGATGTCTCGCCCGATGTCTCGCCCGCAGTTTTGTTGGTTGGCGACGCGCTAATCGTGGGGGGTGTAGTCGGAGCGATCGCAGGGGCATTCTGCGCTGGAGTCGGAGAAGTATCAGCGGGGGCTTTAACCATCTCTGACGCACAGGATGCCATCACAGGAATCAACAGTGCGATCGACATCGCCAACCGTCCAGCACTTAATTTTTTTGGAATAAATATTTGCACAGCGTACACTCTCTTCTACTTTTTCCCACCCCACCGTATAAATATCTACCTCATCAGGCATCTACCAGCGGTGAGAGGTTGAAAATGCCAATTATGTCAATTGACCTATCCGTAGAAACGCCCAACTTCAGTGTTAAGCGAGAATATCGTGCTGATTGATACAAGTTTCTAAGTATAAGAATAAAGTCAAACTACAACCCCACTGCAATGACGGACTTTGGATTGATTGCTACATTAGCGACTTCACAACAGCCCAGACTCGATCCCAATCAGGCTCAAAATCAGCCGTCGATCGCGCTGTCGCAGGTTGTTCCTATTCAAGTGCAGCCGTCTAGAGTCGCGCCATCTGTTTCGCCAGAGCGGGAGATTCAGCCAGAGTTTAGTCAAAAAGCAGCCCAGGAAGCAGAAACACGCCTAGAAAAAAATCAGGCAATTGTAGAGCAAAAGTCTTTCAGCGAGCAGGGTTCGTCCACTTTGTCAGAAGTTTCAGAAAGTTCTACTGCGGTCAAATCAGAGAAGTTTGAACCTGCGATCGCCTCCAATCTAGAAGCTTCAATCCTCTCAAACCCTCCAGAAGTTTCCTCGCCTGTCTTACCTGCTGTTGGCTTATTCGCTCAAAAGCTAGACGACGAGCCATCAATGGCGCAGGTCAATTCTGTCTCTCAACTTGCAGATGTACAGCCGATCGATTGGGCGTTTCAATCGCTACAAACCCTCGTCGAGCGATACGGATGCATTGAGGGCTATTCTGACAAAACCTTTCGCGGCGTTTACCCCAGAGGGGGAACTGCTTCGCAACGGGCCCTGACTCGCTATGAATTTGCGGCTGGATTGAATGCTTGTCTGAGTCGAGTGAATGAATTGTTATACAGCTAAGTTTTGAGTGGGAACGTAACCTAAAAGTTATTTGCGAGTGTTCGGATTTCAAGCTATTGCGGTTTTGTAGTATCAT